>NZ_MEFH01000018.1:0-120081 GCF_001725095.1 Sphingopyxis sp. SCN 67-31
ATCAAAACCAGTCGGCCGACTAAATCCCCGGGATGAAGGGGTCCTTTTTGCACGCCGATCACCCCACGAAGGGGGTGCCTATTGCACGCTGATCCTCAGTGTCGTGCAATCTGTCGGCTCCCATTCCTGCCGCATCCACGCCTCGTTCGACCTGCGGAAAAGGACGTGCGACCCGTGACAGTAATTGATGCCAACGCCCTCCCTCAAATCGATGGCGCATAGGCCCGCATCCCCTGCCAGCAGGCGCACGGCATCAAATGGCCTGAACCAGCCGCGCAACGCGCGTGATCGCCGTCCCATCACGGAATCCGTTGTCATGATTATCTCGCGAAAGTGGGGGCCTGCGGCCTGACGTATCCGATCTATTGTTGGGCCGGGCTTTATGTCGAAATAATGATATTCGGCGAGAGCATTGGGATCGCATATCTCGCCTGCGAGGCGCGGCGGCTTGTTCGGCGGAGGCGGAAGCTCGTCCAATAAATCGACCGTCAAAACCTCGATCTCTTTCGGCGGTTCCGTTTGCTCCTCCGGCGGCTGCGAAATCGAGCAACCGGGAATCGAGAGCGGCACCAACAGCGCAACGTGTGCCAGCGCCGACAACAGCAGGGGACCGGCCACCTTCATTCTGCCGCGCCGGTCGTCCGTCATGGCTATGGCATCAACTGCGCCGCCCTCGGGGGCGCGGATGGCCGGTTACGTCCCGCACACGGTCCAGCAGGGCGCGGAGCAGCGCATGAACCTGCGGGGCTGTCAGTCCATCGTCATCGGGTTCCGGTTCACCAAAGAGCCGTACTTGGTTCCATCGCCAATAGGGCGTGAGGACAACCGCCAACCGCGCCATGTCGGGGCAGTCGTGCCCCAACCCCGTCGCATTCGCGTAGGCGAGCGACTTGGCGACACGCAGGCCGATATGGCGGGCGCACCAGTCATCGGCAAAACCCATGTCCAGCAAATGAGAGGACAAAGCGAGTTGGGCGGTTATCCCGGCTCGATACAAATAGCCGCGCCAATCCGCCCGCTCTTGCGCGGCGGGAAAGAAGCCCTCCGCGACATGATAGCGACGGCGGCTCAAGGCCCGCCCTTCCTTCGTTCGCATGATCGCGGCCGGGTCGTCGCCACAGTCAGCGTGAAGCGACGCCAGCGGCTCCGCCCAGGGCGAGGAGATCACCGGAGCCATAACCGGCGCTGCCGCCAACCCTTGCAGCAGGGAACGGCGCGACGTGGCCCCCGCCGAATCACTCAAGAAGTAATCGCGAGAAGTCATCTGCCTGCCTTTCCCTTTTGCTGTGCGGGGCGTTATCGAACGTTCCGGACGGTAAGCGGCACCGCTTATATCACTAAAGGCGGAAAATGTTCAATAAGCGGTGCCGCTTACTCAGCTTCCGATTGAACGGGCAGGATGCGCGGTTACGACGCGACTATGGGAAGGCCGCCGCTCAACGTGAAATCGACCAACATCCGTTTGCCGGAAGGTCTGGGCGAACGGATTGACAAGCTGGTCGGTCGGCAACGAAGAGCAGCCTTCATCCGCGAGGTTCTCGAGCGCGAGGTGAATCGACTGGAAGCGGAGCGCACAGAAAATGGCGCAGGATTTCCCACGACCTAAAATTCGAGGGTAATCATAGCTGGTTGGAGGATTTTGGAGGGTCGGCAGGCGGCCGATAACTGACGTTAAGCCTTTTCCGCTACGCCAATAGCGATGAACAGAAAGCGCAACAGATTCATATACGGATTGCTCGCTGCACCGTTGCTAGGCGGGTACTTCGCTATCGTTTTGCTTATGTGGTTTAAGAAACTGACCGGCGTCGCCGGGATCGGCATAGAACCTTCGTTCGACATAAACATTGGCGACATGCTGGCTATCGCAGCCATCGCGCTCTTTTATGCGATTGTCGCATCACCCATTTTCTATCTCGGAATGCTTGGAGCTGGGTTGCCAATTTTCTGGCTTCTCCAAAAATATAGTATGGAGCGATGGTGGTCGTACTTTGCGACAGGCGCGCTCGTCGGCTTTGCGATTCCTCCTCTCGCAGGGCAAGGCCTCCTTCCTCGCGCCCTCAATGGAGTCGCAGCTGGGTTGATATTACTGGTGTTTTGGTTTGTCGCGCGCCGTGGCGTAGAAGAGAGCCAGACGAGGCGGCAAGTCTAAGCCACTGCCTGCAATCCCTTCCGCTGAATAATAGAGAGCAGACGCAAGGCGGGTCCGCCGGGACGCTTCACGCCACGCTCCCAATCCGAAACCAGATTGCGCGACACGTTGAGATAGGCGGCGAACACCGGCTGCGAGACATGCTCGCGCTCGCGAATTGCACGGATTTCATCGCCTGCCAGCACCGGGGCCGGAGCAAGGCACGCATCGTCAAACGTGCGGAGCGTCGCGCGCGACACAATGCCCGCGTCGTGCGCGTCGCTCATCATCTCGTGGATCGCCCCCGCGATCTCGCTGCGATACCCCTTATCCTTCGTCGTCGTTGCCATCTTCAATCTCCACCAGCGTTCCCGACGCCACCAGCCGATCCAGTTCCTCGCCGCTCCATCCCAGCGCTTCGGTTGCCGCGTCACGCAACAGCGCCAGGTCGGCTTTCGATATGTTCGCCTGTGCGCTCTTGGCGAACCCGAAAGCGAATATCGCGCGGTCGCCGTGCCGGAACAGGATCAACGTGCGATAGCCGCCCGATTTGCCCTGACCGGCACGCGCCACGCGCTGCTTGATGACGCCGCCGCCAAGGTCGGCGTCAATCAGCCCGCTTTCGCCCCGCTGCACGGCGTCACGAAGGGCCGAATCATCTATTCGCTCCTTCCGCGCAAAGCGCTCGAACCAGCCATTCTTGAAAATGCGCGTTATGGCCGGTTCTCCTGCTCGACTGCATATATAACACTTAGCGTTATATTTCAATGTTGGACATCGGCGTTCAAACGCGCCGAAGCGCCGAAACCCGCTGCGATCGGCACTTTAGCGCCTCACCTCTTGTGCGGCGGGGCGAGGCGATACAGCCTGCATCGTGGCGAGCGGACCGGCCGATGGAACACCCGCGATGACGCAAGAATCGATCGCTTCAACAGTTGCTCCGATTCGCAGGCAAGCGCCTGTCATAACGAGCCGGATGCAGACGGAAGACCTCAAAGCGCGCGGGCTGGGACGACATGGGAAAAAATGTTCGCAACGCTGTCGCACGACAGGAGACGACAGGGGACGCCAGCGGACGACAGAGCCCTACGACACCATTTTCGGCACTCTTGCGCCATGTCGCAGAAGCGCCAACTTTCAACCCAAGGGGCACCATCGACAACCATAGCATGGAGAAGAAGCGCCCCGTGTCCCAACGCGAAAAAATCATCCGCCTCAAGACGGTGCTGCTGCGCACCGGACTTTCCCGTTCCACCCTCTATCGCAAGATCGCAGACGGGACGTTCCCCCGGCAACTGCCGATCAGCATCAACGGCGCTGGCTGGCATGAGTCCGCCGTCGATCGCTGGATTGCCGATCCGGGCGGCTATCGCGCCAGCGATAGCGAAAGGGCTACGCGGTGAAGACCGCGCCTTCTCCCGATCCGATCTGCGTCCGCGTCAATGACGCTGCACGCATGATCGGCGTCGGGCGGACTAAGCTCTACGAGTTGATCGCGGCCGGAGAAGTCGAGACGGTGAAGCTCGGCAAGGCCACCCGCATCACCACGGCAAGCCTGCATGACCTCATCAGGCGGCAGCGCGGAGCGGGATAGGCTCAGACGCCGTGGCGGCGGCGTCCTTCCCCTTGCGGTCCAGATACTCGGCCCAACGCGCCATCAGGTTCCGGCGCTTCTCGAAAAAGTCCGTGCGGCGATAAGCGGCCTCGACCTTGTTGGGCAGCTTATGCGCCAACGCCTTGTCCGCAACCTCCTTGGGGAAGCGGGTGCGCTCCGATGACCAGTCGGTGAAGGCCGAACGGAAACCATGGACGGTCACGCCCTTGATACCGTCATCGCGGAGCAGCTTGGTCATGGTCATGTCGCTGATCGGCTTTTCGCCGTCGTTGGAGAATACAAGGCCGGTGTCGCTGGTGCGCTCGTTCCACCGCTTGCGGAGCAGCGCGACGGCGGGCGCGGACAGCGGCACGACATGGGTTTCCCCGGCCTTCATACGCTCGCCCGGAATAGTCCATATCGCCTTGTCCAAGTCGAACTCGGACCATACGGCAAAGCGCGTTTCATTCGAGCGGACGGCGTTGTAGATCGTGAAGCGCAGAGCATCGCGCCCGGTCGTGGGTGACGCCGCCGCCAGCTTCTGCATGAAGGCCGGAACGTCGGCATAGGGCATGGCTTCCAGATGCCCGCCCTTGTCCATCTGACGGGGAAGCCCCTTGCGGACTGAGCGCAACGATACCTCGCCGGGAAGCCATCCCTTGATGTGGGCGAAGTCCAGCACCGCGCCGATGCGCTGCAATATGCGCCGCGCCGTGTCGGGTATCTCAAGCCAGATGGGCGATAGAATCTCGACCACGGCGGCGCTGTCCACCTGATCCACTGGCCGCGTTCCGACCATCGGAAAGACATGGTTCTCAAGGCTGGAAATCCAGTTGGCATGACGGCGGTTCTTCCAGCCCTCTTTCAACGCCTCATAGCAGTCGCGCGACGCCGTCTCGAAGCTCGGCACGACCTTGCGCGACTTGCGCCGTTCCGCAACCGGATCGACGCCTTCGCGCACCTGACGGCGTAGCGCCGATGCGGCATCGCGCGCCTCTGCCAGCGACACGTCCAGCACCGATCCCAAGCCATAGTCGCGCCGCTTGCCATGCCGCTGCATCCGCAGCACCCATGTCCGCGCGCCGCTTGGCTTCACCAGCAGGCAAAGTCCTCGGCCATCGACATGCCGACCGGGCTTCGCGTTCTTCACCTTCAATGCCGTGAGGGCCATCGGTTCTATTCCCTGCCTGAAATGATCCCACAATCGTTCCCACATTTCGGTGGAAATTCAGGCAAATCAGGGCGACCGACCGCGAGCACATTACAATATAAATCTCTGATTTTACAGTGTAGTTAGGGACGCCTTGAGCTTGCTTGACACAAAAGTTCTACACTCGTAGGGGTCACCAAAATCCTCTCGCGGAGGATTCCAGACAATACCACAAGCGGCTGATTTCTGAGGGTTTTTCGTGGTATAGGTATTCCCATATGGAGTGGCTTCATTCCACCGAATACCACCATGGTGATGGTATATCTGATGGTAGCGCGGTCCTCCCCATGTCGGAGATGCCATCATGGCGCTTACCGCTGTTTCGATCAAAACGCCAAGGGCCGCGCAAAGCCCATAAACTCACCGATGGTGACGGATTATTTCTCTACGCCACTCCCAATGGCGGACGCTATTGGCGCATGAACTATCGCTATCTCGGCAAGCAGAAGACGCTGGCGTTCGGCGTCTATCCCGATATCAGCCTCGCCGAGGCCCGCGAGCAACGGAATGCAGCCCGGAAGCTTCTGGCACGCGGCTCCGATCCCGCCGAGCAGATCAAGCTTGAACGCATCGCGGCAGCGGTCGCCGCATCCAACAGCTTCAATGCGGTTGCCGACGAATAGCTGATCAAGGTCGAGCTTGAGGGCCGTTCCGCCGTCACCATGAAGAAGCTGCGCTAGCTCCTGGACTTCATCAAACGAATCGATCGGCAACCGCCCGGTCGCCTCCATCACCGCGCAGAAGCTTCTAGTAATGCTCCACAAGATGGAGAGCAAGGGTCGCCGTGCCTACACGTGGGGCGAGTATTGGGACGAGCGCGTTCGCATGATGCAGCATTGGTCGGACCATCTCGATCTTCTCCGCGATGGCGCGAAGGTCATCAAGGGCATGTTCCGAAAGGCGAAGGCCAGACATTAGCCCGGCCGCCTCTCACTCGGCATGATCTTCGCAGTAGCTGGTGGGATTGGCGATCCAGCGATCGACGGCTGATTCGTGTCAGCCAGTACCATGGATGCTGATCTTCAACTGCGCCGGAAACGTCCCCTCGGCGATCTTGCGGTAGAGCGTCGAGCGGGACAGTCCGGTGCGGGCGAGGACGGTCTTGAGGCGGATGATTCTCCCCGGGGGCAGGCATGGGAAGAACACACTCCATTGCTGACAGCTGTGTTCTCCCCTAGGGTCAGAATGACCATGCTGCCGCGTCGAGCAAGGGTATGGCGCCATGGTGTCGCTTTTGGAATCGAGGTCTGGCGTCCGCTATCGTCCCGCGGCGTTGCTTGCCGTGCACCGGCATGGTGAAAAATATTTTCCCAGTTCGTCTTAGCCGCGCAAACGGAGGCACACGGATTCCAGCGCACTGACTTGCCCTCGTGGGCGTCAGGCTCGACGTTATCGCTATGGCAACCCCCAAAACGCTTGGCGCCTCCTAATCGGTCATTCAGTCGATCCGTCGATGGGCTCAGCAGTTGCCCTTCGTTTGCGGAGAGCCGATCGCCGAATGCCGGTGAATCTCGGATCTACAGTTTTCAACGGCGCAATGGCGCTCAGATGCGTGTTCAACCCGCGCAAAACCTCTTGGCATTTTTGTTATATATCTATATCAAATTGCGAGTTTGCATTTGAGGACGAGGCGGGATTCGAAGATATATGGACGAACAGGAGCTGCCGCTTGCCGGCATCAGGATCGTTGAATTTTCACACATGGTCATGGGTCCAGCCGTCGGTGTGATCCTCGCCGATCTGGGTGCGAACGTGATCAAGGTCGAGCCGATCGGCGGCGATCAGACGCGACGCCTGATGGGGTCGGGCGCGGGCTATTTCCCGATGTTCAACCGCAACAAGCGGAGCATCTGTCTTGATCTGAAAAGCGCCAAGGGGGTCGATGCCGCGCGCCGTCTGGCGGAGAAGGCTGATATCGTGATTGAGAATTTTCGCCCCGGTACGCTCGACCGGCTCGGCCTGGGCTATGAAGCGCTGCGCGCGATCAACGAACGGCTGATCTATTGCTCGGCCAAGGGCTTTCTCCCCGGTCCCTATGAGAATCGGACCGCACTGGACGAGGTCACCCAGATGATGGGCGGTCTCGCCTATATGACGGGGCCACCGGGCCGGCCGCTGCGCGCCGGATCGTCGGTAATCGACATCACCGGCGGTATGTTCGGGGTGATCGGCGTCCTCGCCGCGCTCGAGCGCCGCCACCGCACCGGCCAGGGGGGCGAGGTTAAATGCTCGCTCTACGAAACCACCGCGTTCCTCGTCGGCCAGCATATGGCGCAAAAGGCGGTCACCGGTAGGGCGGCCGCGCCGATGCCGGTGCGGATTTCGGCCTGGGCGATCTACGACGTGTTCGAAACCGCCAATGCCGACGAACAGCTCTTCGTCGGCGTGGTCAGCGACAGCCAGTGGCAGGCCTTTTGCCGCGCGTTCGGATTCGACGCACTCGCTGCCGAGCCAGCCTATGCGACGAACAATCAGCGGGTGATGGCGCGCGACACGCTGCTGCCCCGGGTGCGCACGCTGTTCGAATCGATGTCCCGGGCGGATCTGGTCGCGAAGCTCGAAACGATCGGCCTGCCTTTCGCCGCGATCGTGCGGCCCGAAGATCTGTTCGACGACCCGCACCTGATCGCCAGCAACGGGCTGGTCGACGTCACCATCCCGGGCGGCGAGGCGACGCGCCTTCCCGCGCTGCCGATCGCGTTCGACGACGAACGCCCCGCACTGCGCCACGACATCCCGGCGATCGATCAGAATGGCGCGGACATTCTGCGCGAAATCGGATTTGGCGAAGAGGATATCGCCGAACTGACACGCATCGCCGTCGCCGGATGACACCGCGAACCGCTTTCGAGAAGATCTGGGCTGACCATCTGGTGGCGGATCTCGGCGATGAGACCGGGCTGCTGCTGATCGATCGCATTCTGCTGCACGAACGCACCGGCGGCGTCGCGCTGAACAGCCTGGCCGAGGCGGGGCGTACCGTGGCGGCACCGACGCAGGTCTTCGCGACGATGGATCATGTCGTCGATACGCGGCCGGGGCGCACCGATACCACCATGATGCCCACGGGCACCCGGTTCATCGCGGCAACCCGCGCCGCCGCCCACGCCGCGGGGCTGACGCTGTTCGATCTGGACGACCCCCGCCAGGGGATCGTCCATGTCATCTCGCCCGAACTGGCGATCGTCCTGCCCGGGCTCACCCTGGTGTGTCCCGACAGCCACACCTGCAGCCAGGGCGCGCTCGGCGCGCTCGCCTGGGGGATCGGTTCGACCGAAGCAGAGCATGCGCTGGCGACCAACACGCTGCGCGTCGGCAAGCCGAAGACGATGCGGGTCACCGTCACCGGCCGGCTGGGCGCGGGAGTCACTGCCAAGGACCTGGCGTTGCACCTGCTCGACCGGTTCGGCTCCTCCGGCGCGAAGGGTCATGTCGTCGAATATGCCGGTGAAGCCGTCCGCGCGCTCGATATCGAGGCGCGGCTGACCTTGTGCAACATGGCAACCGAATTCTCGGCATTCAGTGCCTTTATCGCCCCCGACGAGGTGACGTTCGACTATCTGAGGGGCCGCGCCTATGCCCCGGAGGGCGCGGAATGGGATCGCGCCGTCGAGAATTGGCGCGGGCTTGTCACCGATGCGGGCGCGATGTTCGACGCAGAGCTGACGGTCGATGCCGCCGATGTCGCTCCGATGGTGAGCTGGGGCACCAGCCCGCAACAGGCGGTGCCGCTGGGTCGGCCGGTGCCGGATCACGACGCGATCGCGGGGCGCGACACACGCGAGGCTTATGACCGCGCACTCGCCTATATGGGGCTGAAGGCTGGCCAGGCGATCGAGGGGCTGGCGATCGATGCGGCGTTTATCGGATCCTGCACCAACAGTCGCCTGTCCGACCTGCGCCGCGCCGCAGCGATCCTGAAGGGCCGCCGTGTCGCCGATGGCGTCAGAGCGATCTGCGTGCCAGGATCGACCATGGTCAAGGCCGCGGCCGAGGCGGAGGGGCTCGACCGCGTCTTCCGCAACGCGGGGTTCGAATGGCGCGAGTCGGGCTGTTCGATGTGTTTCTTCGCGGGCGGCGAGAGCTTTGGGGTGCAGGAGCGCGTGATCAGTTCGACCAACCGCAATTTCGAGAGCCGCCAGGGCCCCGGCACGCGCACCCATCTCGCCTCGCCCGAAACCGTCGCTGCTTCGGCCGTTGCAGGCCGTATCGCCGATCCGCGCCGGATCGGCGCATGACCCCGTTCACCATCCTCACCGCGATCGCCGCGCCGCTGATCCGCGATAATATCGATACCGACGCGATCATCCCCTCGCGAGAGATGAAGTCGATCGGAAAGACCGGACTCGCCGACGGGCTGTTCGCCGGATGGCGCTACACCGCGATCGGATCGCGCGAGCCCGACCCGTCGTTCATACTAAACGATCCACGCTATGCCGGGGCGCAGATTCTGCTCGCCGGGGCCAATGTCGGCTGCGGGTCGAGCCGCGAACATGCCGTCTGGGCGCTCGCCGAATATGGCTTTCGGGCGATCGTCGCGGCGTCATTCAATCCGATCTTTCGCGGCAATTGCGTACGCAACGGCATCGTCCCGGTGGAGATCGACGCGATGCTGATCGACGCCGACGGGCCGATCACGATCGACCTGCCGCGGCTGACGCTGACGAGCGCATCGGGGCGGGACATCGCCTTCGCGATCGACGCGGAGGCCAAGGCGATGCTGATCGGCGGACTCGACGCGATCGACATGACCCTAACCCGCGCCGCCGAGATCGCGCGCTTTCGGGAAGCCGACCGCAACCGGCGTCCCTGGGCCTATCTCTAAAAGAAGACGGGCCGCCGAAGCGACCCGAAGTTTCGCGGCAGGCGATGACGGCCCTTGCGAGCCTAGTCGTGCGGCTCGTATCGCGGCACGTCATAATCATATTGGCGCCACTCGCCGTTGATATATTCGATGCCGGTCTTGTAGCTGCAATCGGTGACATAGGTCGCCCAGAGCCGCGTGCCGGTACGCACCAGCGTCCAGCCCCAACTGGGTTCGCCATTGCCCTTTTTGAGGTTCCCGTCACCGTCCCGTTCGCCCGGAGGCGCCTGGGCGACGGTGCCGTGCGCCACGCCGGCGGCGCGCCAGAAATAGCCACGCGTCCCGCGTTTGTAGGTGGAAATGCCCTGCTCGACGCATTCCCCGCCATAGACGGCGCGGGTGGGACCGCGTTCGTCACTGGTGGCGACGCGGGTGCCCTCGGGGATGTAATATTCCTCGAAACTGGGGTGCACCTCGGCGCCGCCGCCGAAATTGCCGGGCTTCGAACTCGGCGGGGCGGGAATGCTGGACACGAAGGTCATCCAGGTCATTTCGCCGGTGTCCGGATCCTTGCGCATCAGATTGTGCAGATAGCCGGGGAAGTTGCCGCCGGTGCGATAGGCCGGGAACGGCTCGTCGATATACCAGGGCTCCTTGTAACGGTTCCAGTCGCGGACACGCGCGTGGGTGCGCGCGCCGGCCTTGCCCTTGGCCGCGGCGACAAACTTCGGCGGTCCCTTGAACCATTGCAGCAGCACCGCGCCCTGACGCGACTTGACCTGGCCGCGAAACATACCGGCCGGGATATAGCTGTAGGAATATTTGGTCAGCTTCTCGTCGCCAATGCTCAGGTCGCCATCGAGGACGACGATCTCGTTATCGACCTCGTCATAGCCGGGGGGAAGGCTCCAGCCTGCGGGAACGTAGGTAATCTGCGCCACTGCATCCATGCTGGGCGACTCGCTCAGCAGGCGGCGATACAGGCCCGGGGAGAAGCCCGGCGCGTCGAAGGGTTTCCAATCCACGAATTCGATGTTGGGGATGTTGTGCATCAGCCCCGGACGCCCTTCGACCTCATAGCCCTTGTCGGGCACCGGAAAGGGCGGCGCCTGGCTGACTGTGGGCGGACCATAGGACTGGGCGAGCGCGGGGACCGCCACGGCGGCGAGACCGGCCGACAAAGCCAGGGTCAGATGCGTTTTGCGCGACATGGTATCCTCCCCCTCACTTCGCCTGGGCCGAAGGCTCGGCGCACGAATTGCCATAGGTTTTCCATGAGCCGGGCCCCCTGCGGTAGAGCCACACGGAATAGCTGTCGGAAAACTGGCTCAAGCCGCCATGCGCGATGCCGGCGGGGCGGAAGAAATAGCCGTTCGGAGCATAGGTCCCGGCCACCTGCCCCTCGGGCAGGCATTCGGCGATCGTCATGTCGCCGGCGAGCATATAGCCCTCTTCCCAACTCTTGCTGGTCGCCCAAAGCGGCAGGTCACCTTCGCCGCTCATGACCGGATAACCGCCGGGCGAGGTTGCGATCCAGGTCACCTCGCCGGTAGCCGGATCGGACCGGAGCAGTTTCACATGCACCGGCGAATTCTTCATGATCGGTTCGTCGCGGAACTTGGGCAGGACGTTCGGCGTGGCGGTGGGCACGTCGTGATAGGCAAGCCCGTCGATCGCACCCGGCTTGGCCCCGGGGCGCGACGTCGCGCTCGCGATGTAATCCGGCGCTCCGTTCCAGAAGAACAGGACGGTCGCGCCTTCCTTGGTGCCGAAGCTGTGCGCGGTGCCGGCCGGGTAATAGGCATAGGCATAGCGGCCCATCGGCTTGTCGCCGATGCTGATCCCGCCTTCGACCACGAACATCTCCAGATCGGCACCATGATAGCCGGAGGGCTGTTTCCAGCCGGCCGGCAACGTGACGAGCAGCGTCCGCGCGCCGGTCTTTTCATCGAAGCTCAGCTGCTTGAATTCGACCGGCGGCAGGCCCGCGAAAATCAGCGGGCGCAGGTGCAGGTTGCGCGGCGCCACGAAGCCGACAAATTCGCTCGATCGATCGCGCGACTGGGGGATGCGGATGTCCTGAGCCAGTGCTCCGGTCCCGAGCAGCAACGCGCCGCACAGTGACAGGCCCGTTCGCAGTCTTTTGCTTGTCGGCATTGTTAGCTCCCCTGGTTTCGATGTCGTCAGACGGTAGGCGTCATGGGCGCCGCGCTACGGCTTCGGCCGGTATCGCGGCACATTGTAATCGTATTTTTTCCAGCCTTTTCGGGTGTATTCGAGCCCGGTTTCATAGGTGCAGTCGGTGACATAGGTGGCCCAGAGCGACGTCCCCGTCCGCACCAACGATATCGTGTAGCCGGGCGTGCCGGGCGACGTGCCATGCGAACCGCCATGCGCGACGCCGCCGGGGCGCCACCAATAGGTGCCGTTGCCATAGGTGACCGGTGTTTCGCCCTGTTCGAGGCACTCGCCGATGACAGTGTCGTGAGTCTTTTCGAGGAAATAATATTCCTCGAAGCTGGGATGCACTTCGTAGCCCCCGCCGAAATTTCCCGGCTTTCCGCTGGGCGCCGCCGGGATGCTCGCGCCGAAGGTCATCCATGTCATCTCGCCCGAATCGGGATCCTGACGCAGCAGCTTGTGGAGCGCGCCGGGAAAGTTTCCGCCGGTGCGATAATCCGGAAAGGGCTTGTCGATATACCAGGCGGCCGAGAAATGATTCCAGTCGCGAACACGGGCATTTTCGCGGGCGCCCTTCTTGCTCCTGGTCGCGGCGACGAATTTGGGCGCCCCCTTGAACCATTGCAGCAGCACCGCGCCCTGCCGTGACCGCACCGGCCCGCGCACCACGCCCGCGGGGACGTAGCTGTAGGAATATTTGCCCAGCTTTTCGTCGCCGATGGACAGATCGCCGTCGAGCACCAGGATTTCGTTGTCGACCTCGTCATATCCGATCGGCTGGCTCCAGCCCGCGGGCACATAGGTGATCTGCGCCACGGCGCCCATGCTGGGCGACTCGCTCAACGGACGGCGCTGCAGCCCCTCGGGAATGCCCGGTGCGACAAAGGGCTGCCACGCCACCTTGGTCGTGTCGTAATGGAGGACGAACCCGGAGCCGGGCGGCCCCGGGCGGCCCTCGACCGCATAGCCGTCGTCAGGCACCGCGAAGGGCGGCGCCTGATCGGTGGAAGGCGGCCCCTCCGTCTGGGCCGCAGCGGGCAACAAGGCCATAGCGGCACAACAGGCCGACAGGATCGTCCGCAGCGCGACACCACGCGATGCCGCGCCCGCGCCGCGGGTCGCTCCCGCTCGGCCCGCCGCCCGCATCAGAAGGAGAACCCGACGCGGAACAAGACCTGGCGCGGCTCTCCGGGATAGCCGGTCACCGCAGGCCGCGTCGCATTGGCGCTCAGCAACCCCGCCACCAGATAGCGCTTATTGGCGAGGTTGCGCCCCTCAATCGAAAAACTCCAGGTGCGATCGTCGCTGCGCCATCCGATCGAGCCGTTGAACAGATCCAGCGGTGCGGTCTGAACCAGGTCGGTCTGGTTGGAAATAGTATTGTACACCTTGGACGTGTGGTCCCAGTTGCCGCCGATCGTCAGCGAGCCCCAGCCATCGGCCAGCGTCGGCGAGTAGCGGAAGCCAAGGCCGATCTTCGCCTTGGGCAGCCCCTTGATCTCGTTGGCGGTACAATCGACCCAGACGCCGAACTGGTTCGCGCAGGAGAAGCTCTTGGTATATTTTCCGTCGTTGAACGCCATGTTGCCATAGAGTTCGAGATCGTCGGTCACCTTCCAGTTCGGTTCCAGTTCGAGACCCCAGACGCGCGCCGCGCCGGCGTTGAGCGTCACGATGAACGCGGCGCCGGGAATGATCGTGCTCAACTGCAGATCGCTGTAATCCGCCACATATCCTGTCGCGTTGAGCCTGAACCCGATGCTCGGGAAGTTCATCTTGGCGCCCAGCTCATAGCTGTCGACGAACTCCGCACCGAACGGAGTCGGCACGAGCTGCGCGGTGATCGGATCGCGCGAGTTGAAGCCGCCGCTGCGCGTACCCTTCGTCCATGAGATATAGGTGAACAGATTCTCGTTGACCTCCCAGTTCAGGCCCAGCTTGGGCGTAAGCGAGGAGAAGGTGGAGTGGCCCACCTGCGAGCCGGCCGCCGACCCGATCGTCAGCGCATAATAGTCCGTCGTCTCGCGGGTGTAGCGCAGGCCGCCCAGCACGCTGACCCCGCCGCCGATCGTGTAGGTCGCCTGGGCGAAGACTGCGGGCGCTTCCACCTTGTTGGAGGCATCGTCGGTCTGCGCGGTTCCCGCTGCGCCCTGCTGGGTGCCTTTTTCGGTGAAATAATAGACGCCGGCGACAGCCTTCAACCTGTCGCTCGTGTAGATGAGGTTGACTTCCTGGGTCCACCATTCGCTGTCGAACTGCACGCGGTTGGGGTTGGCGACGACCAGTCGCCCGCCATTGGCGGCGATACGCGCCGGCGACAGAAAGCTGTCATTGCCGAGGCTCTCCTGGTTCAGCCGGCCATAGCCGGTGATCGAGCCGATCTCGAGATTGTCCGTGATCGCATAGGTCGCGTTGAGGCTGAAGCCGCGCTGATAGATCCGCTGATAGAGGTTGGCGTACACTTCGTTGACCGACAGGTCGCGGTCCGGAACCGCATAAGGATCGGTCACGCCGAGCGGCGCGATCAGCGGAATGGGGATGTTGGAGTCCGAACGGTCCTGCATCGCATAGCCCGAAAGCTCGAACGTCAGGTCGGGGGTCGGCTCGAACAGGAGCTTGATGCGCTGAGCGGAACGGTCGAGATCGCCGATCCGCTCGCCATGCTCGATGCCGTAGACGAAGCCGTCACGCTTGCGGTAGATGCCGCTCACCGCGAACGACAGCACATCGTCAATAATCGGCCCGCTGAGATAGCCCTTGGCTTCGAACGCCTCATAGTTGCCGATCCCCAGCTGTCCCGCGCCGGTCCAGTCATAGGAAGGCCGCTTGGTCACCAGCTTGATCGCGCCGCCCGAGGTGTTGCGCCCATAGAGCGTTCCTTGCGGACCGCGCAGGAACTCGACCCGCTCGACATCGAAGAAATCGAAAAAGGCGCCGTTGGGCCGGGGCTGGATGACGTTGTCGATATAGACGCCGACGGTGCCGTTCGCGCGGATACCGCCCGTCTCCGTACCGGCGCCGCGCACGACGATCTTCATCTGGGACGAACCCGCCGTCGCCTGCGACAGCGTGATGCCGGGGACCTGGTTGGCGATATCGCGAACGTCGCGAACCTGCCGCTCTTCCAGCGCGCCCTCGCCCAGTGCCGTCACCGAGATGGGAGTGGTCCGCACCGTGCCGCCATAGCGCTCGGCGGTGACGACGATCTCTCCGCTACCGGCATTCCGCGATTCGTCGGCGGTCGTGGCTTCGGTCGCCTGACTGTCCGATGCCTCCTGAGCCCAGGCGGGCCCGGCCATCGCGACGGAACCCAGAAGTGCAGCAAGCAGGATTGCGCGTGCTGTAGGCTTGGACAGATGCGTCATGATGACCCCCCTCATTATCCCTGTGGCCCAATCGGCCAATTGCTCCCCGACTCTGCGCGCGGAGCGTCTTTTATGCTTCGAGGTCAGGCCGCGACTCGCGGGAGCTGCGTGACCTCATTTGTTATGCATTCATATCAAATCATGAGTTGGCCGGATCGGCAAGTGATTTGTTATAGATTTATGATGATTGAGTGGTTGAAAGCGTCATTTCGGTGACTTGGCTCGCAAGGTTCGTGCGCCGCGGAGCGCGAAATCAGGCCAAATCGGCCCGCCCACGGACAAGCGCGGCAAGAATGCCCGACAGTGCGAGCGGGATGGCGAAGCACAGGAAGACGATCCACAGCGGCAAGTGCTGTCCGAGCAGGAAACCGCCGAGCAGCGGCCCGATCACCGATCCGCCGCGACCGATGCCGATCGCCCAGCCGATGCCCGAACTGCGGACTTCGGTCGGGTAGATCTGCGCCGCCAGCGAATAGAAGCCGCTGAAGCCGCCCTGCACCGCGAGCCCCATGCCGACCGCGACCCCAAGCACCGCCACCAGCGGCATCGGCTGGCTGAACACCACCAGCAGCACCGCGCCGACCAGCATATAGCCGCGGATCAGCCAGCCGATGTCGCGTTTGGTCGCCAGCCAGCCGATGCTGGTCGTGCCGATAATCCCGCCGACATTGAAGACCGAGCCGGCCCAGAGCGAATTGGCGGCACTCAATCCCGCTTCCGACGCCAGGCGCGGGATCCAACTCGTCACGAAATAGAGCACCAGATAACCAAGGAAGATCGACAGCCACAGAATGAGCGTCGATTTCCACAGTCCGCCTGCGAACAGGTGCCCCAGCTTGGGAACGGCACCGCGGCTGCGCGGCGGCGGCAGGCTGTCGAGCTGCGGCAGTTCGAGGCGGAGGCGCAGTGCATTGATCTTCGCCAGCGCGCCAGCGGGCTGGCGGTTCTGGAGGAAATCCAGCGACTCGGGCAGGAGCATGAAGGCGAACGGCAGCACCACCGCGCTGACCACCGCGGTGCCCAGCAACGTCGCTTGCCAGCCAAATTGCGGGATCGACCAGATCGATACCAGGCCGGTCAGCACCGCGCCGATCGGATAGCCTGCCTGGAACCAGCCGATCGCGATGCTGCGCTTGCCCGGCGGCGCATATTCGCTCGCCAAAGCGGCGACGCTGGCGAGCAAGGTGCCGATGCCGAGGCCGGTCAGAAAGCGGAACCCCACAAAGGCGGGAATCGTCTGGGCCAGACCGGTACCGAACGCGCCGACCGTGATCACCATCAGCGCGCCGAGCACGACCGGGCGCCTCCCGATTCCGTCGGCCAGCGGCGCGATTACGATCGAACCGAGCATCATGCCGACCAGTCCCGCGCTGAAGATCACCCCCAGCACCTCGAAACTGACCCCCCAGTCCTTGGCCATTGCCGGAGCGATGTAGGAGATTATGAGCACGTCCATGCCATCGAGCATGTTGATCACCGCGCAGATTGCGACCACGGTGACCTGAATCGGGGTCCAACCGGCGGTGCCGGGCGCCGCTGCGTGAAGATCGCCTGTCGTGCCGCCCGTCGCCATCTTCGTCTCCCCTCGTGCCGGATGGGATATACGCCGGGATGACGGGGCGGCAAGTTATTTGTTATAGACTTATAACTTTATAGCAAATTTCACATTCGGCCCGGTAAACGGCTTTCCACGCGCCGAACTGCCAAGTTATAGGAATAGCCGCGATGCCCGACGGGCACCCGGCCATATATGCGCCTTCAGTCGCGCGGAGAGGGATTGGATGATTAGCGGCAAGCAGGAACTATCCAGCGTCGATCGCAAGACCGCCGTTCCGCTGTATCATCAGATTTTCGTGCAGTTGCGCGACGAAATAGTTTCAGGCAGCCGCCCGCACGGCTCGCTCGTGCCGACGGAACAGGAGTTATCGGACACCTTCGGGGTATCGCGGATCACCGCGCGCCGCGCGCTGGACGAGTTGGCGCTGCAGCATTTCGTCGAGCGCAAGCGCCGCGTCGGTACCCGCGTCATTTATGACCTGCCGGTGCGGCCCATCGAGGCCGATATCGGCAAAGCCGTCGATTCGCTGGTGACCTTCGGCCGCAAGACCAAGGTGACTGTGCTCGAACTGACGCGCGAGGAGGTGCAGGATCCGGTCGCGTCGCTGCTGGGGGTCCCGCCGGGAACGCGTGTCATGCGCGCGGTGCGCCTGCGCTGGCTCGACGGCGAGCCGCTGGGGGTGACGATTGCCCATGTGCCGGAGCCGCTCAGCTTCATGATCACCGAAAAGAGCCTGAGGCGGACCCCGATCCTCAACCTCGTCCAGCAATCGGGCCGAGAATTTGGCGGTGCGGCGCAGACGATCGCGGCGGTTTCGGCGGATCCGGCGATGGCGGCCGCGCTCAAGATCGACTCGATGGCGCCGTTGCTGCGAATCACCCGCGCGTTTCGCGACAAGGGGGGCGAGCCGATGCTGCTGACCCAGGCCTATTATCGCGCTGACCGGTATCAGATGCGCTTCGACCTCCAGTCGCACACGCTCCACGCCGAAATCTGAGCAGCGCGCAAAAAATTGAACGGACACCCTTGCCATTCCATGCGCTTCGGCTATTTGTTATAAGAGTAGTACAAATATAGGGCGTCAGCCGTGGCCGATCCGATGGGCGATATCGACATATTGGTAAGCGAGGTCGGTCCGCGCGACGGGCTTCAGAGCATCGCCACCATCATGTCGCTGGAGGCCAAGAAAGCGTGGATCGACGCCGAGGCCGCCGCCGGCGTCCGCGAGATCGAGGTGGGCAGCTTCGTCCCCGCCAAGCTGCTCCCGCAGCTCGCCGACACAGCCGAGCTGGTCGACCATGCCCGCACCATCCCGGGCCTCAGCGTCGCGGTACTGGTGCCCAACGCCAAGGGCGCGGAGGCGGCGATTCGCGCCGGCGCGCACAAGATCACCCTGCCGCTTTCCGTCTCCGAAACGCACAGCCTTGCCAACCTGCGCCGCTCGCACGAACAGGTGATCGACGAGGCGATCGCCATCGCCACTCTGATCCGTGCACTGCCCGCGGCTGATCGGCCGCATTTCGAGGGCAGCCTGTCGACCGCGTTCGGCTGCACGCTGGAGGGCGCGATCCCCGACGCCCAGATCGCCCGGCTCGCCGCCGCGCTGATGGATGCGGGCTGCGACGAGGTCGGGCTGTCGGACACGACGGGCTATGCCGATCCGCGCGCGGTGAAGCATCTGATCGGACTGGTGCGCGGCGTGGTCGGCGACGGTGCGCTGACCGGTATCCATCTGCACAACACGCGCGGCCTTGGCCTCGCCAACGCGCTTGCCGCGCTCGAATGCGGGCTGACCACGCTCGATGCGTCGCTGGGCGGGCTTGGCGGATGCCCGTTCGCCCCCGGTGCCAGCGGCAATATCGTGACCGAGGATCTGGTGTTCATGCTCGAGGCGATGGGCCTGCGCACCGGCATCGATATCGACCGGCTGCTGGCGGTTCGTGAGATCGTCACCGCGGCACTGCCGGACGAGGAGATGTACGGCTTCCTGCCCGATGCGAAACTGCCGCTGGGCTTCAGGCCCGCCCATGCCATGGAGATCGTATGATAAGCGAAATCGTCGGAACCCGGATGGTCAGCGACGGCAGGACCGCGCGTCAGATCTTCGAGGAGGTGATGGCCAATCCGGCCCGCGCCAAGTTCGGCTTCGGCAGCAAGCTCGCCATCGTCAATGTCGATCTCCAGAACGCCTATACGCGGATCGACCGGTACAGGACCGCCTACGAAACCGACCCGCGCCAGATCGAGCATGTCAACACCATCTCGGCCCTCGCCCGCGCCAGGGGCATGCCGGTGATCTGGACCCGTGTCGCCTATGCCGAGGATGCCAGCGACGCGGGCGTATGGGGCACGCGGACCGATACGCCGGACAGCCTGCAGAACATCAAGTACGACAGCGACCGCCACGCCTTTGACGAGCGCTGCGCGATCGCTCCGGGCGACACGATCTACACCAAGCGCATGCCTTCGCCCTTCTTCGAGACCCCGCTTCAGAGCCTGCTGGTCTGGCACAAGGTGGACACGGTGGTGATCACCGGCGGCTCCACCTCGGGATGCGTCCGCGCCGCCGCGGTGGACAGCCTCAGCCGCGGCTATCGCACGATCGTGCCGGTCGAGACCTGCGCGGACAAGCACGAGAGCTATCACTTCGCCAATTTGACCGACCTTCAGCTGAAATATGCGGACGTCGAACCGGTGCGGACCGTGATTGACTGGCTGGAGGCCCAGGCCGATGCGTGAGGGCGAGAAGGACCCCGGTCTCTATGACTTCCGCCCCTATCGCGGCCGTCCGAAGCTGGAATGGCCCGGGGGCAAGCAGGTCGCGGTCTGGGTGTCGCCCAATATCGAATTCTACGAACTCGATCCGCCCGCCAATCCCCACCGCAAGAGCTGGCCCAAGCCGCATCCGGACGTGGTCGGCTATGGTCACCGCGATTACGGAAACCGCGTCGGTCACTGGCGGCTGGCAGAGGCGATGTCGCGGCACGGCTTCCCGGGATCGGTCAGCCTGTCGGTGGCGATGTGCCAGCATCTGCCCGAAGTGGTGGCCGACGCCGCCGCGCGCGGCTGGGAGTTCTTCAGCCACGGCATCTACAACACGCGCTACAGCTATGGCATGGACGAGGCGCAGGAGCGCGCGCTGATCGAGGATTCGATCCGCACCGTGCGCGAGGCGACCGGCCAGACGATCAAGGGCTGGCTCGCCCCCGCACTGACCCATACGCCGCGTACGCTCGACCTGATCGCCGACTATGGCCTGTCCTATACCTGCGACCTCTATCACGACGACCAGCCGGGCGAGGTTCATGTGAAGTCGGGCCGGTTGATCTCGATGCCCTACAGCCTGGAGGTCAACGACCATTACGGCTTCTTCGTCTACAACATGTCGCCGCGCGCCTATGCCGACACGCTGATCCGCCAATATCAACGGCTGGCGGACGAAGGCGGCACGGTGATGTGCATCCCGCTGCACGCCTATCTGATCGGCCAGCCGCATCGCATCGGTCCGTTCGAAGAGGTGCTGAAGCACATCGCCGCCGACGGCCGCGCCTGGATCACCCGAAGCGGCGACATTGCCGATCATTACATGCAGCAGGTGGCGGCATGAGCCTCGACCCGGCCTATCTCGACTATCCCCTGCGCAAGCGGGGCATGGATCACGATTATTACCCCTATTCCAACCTGTTCGAACGGCCACCGATCGCCTGGCCTTCGGGCAAGACCGTCGCAGTGGCGATCGTCGTCGATCTCGAATGGTTTCCGATCCTGCCCGCGGACAAGCCGTTCCGTGCGCCGGGGCATATGGTCACCCCTTATCCCGATTACCGGCACTATACCGCGCGCGAATATGGCACGCGGATCGGCTTCTACCGGATGCTCGATGCGTTCGCGAAGGTGGATGCGCGGGTATCGGTCGCGATTAATAGCGCGATCGCCGAACGCTATCCGCGGATTATCGCCGATATCCTGTCCGCGGGGCACGAGATCGTCGCGCATTCGACCGACATGAACGGCACCATCGCATCGGGCCTGCCCGAGGACGAGGAACGCGCGCTGATCGCGGCCGCGCTCGACGCGTTGGAACAGGCCGCGGGCACGCGCCCGCGCGGCTGGATGTCGATCGCGCGTTCGCAATCGTTCAACACGCCGCGCCTGCTCGCCGAGGCGGGGCTGACCTATATGGCGGATTGGGTGAACGACGAATTGCCCTATCGATTCGAGACCGGCGCAGGCGCCATCGTCAACGTGCCGGTCAACCACGAGCTTTCCGACCGGCAGATCGTGACCGTCCAGCAGCAATCGGCCGATTCCTATGTCGAGCAGATCATGGACGCCTATACGCTGCTGCACGGCGAAGCCTCGACGCTCGGCGCCAGCCGCATGTTGCCGCTGAACGTCACGCCCTATATCATGGGCCTGCCTTACAGGATCGACGCGCTTGAGCGGCTGCTGGGTTGGCTGGCCGATCAGGACGACGCGGCCTTCCACAGCCTGGGCGAGATCGCGGACGCGCTGCGTTAAAACGGAGCAGAAGCAGTCCGAAAGCGTCGCGGAGCAGCGCTGAGCACCTCCCAAGCTCGCTGTCGATGACCTCGCGAGCCCGGTTCCAGCAGCACGTGGCTCACGGCAAATGCCCGCCCCCGGCTGAACCTGTATGATGTTAGCGGGTCCTGACCCTCAGGATGGCTGCCAGTCATCCATTCCCCGCTTGCGGGGAGCGCCACACAGGACGCAAGAGACTCACAATCCGCTCGCCCGTTATCCTCGGCTCAATGCGCAGGCGCCGGCGCGGCTGATCGACATATTCCCCGCCCTGCCGCCGATCGACAAGGCGGAGATCGCCGCTGCCGAACGATTGTCAGGCAAGCTGGCCGCCTTATCGCGATCACAGCGACAAGCTGTATCCGTCGCCCGCCGCGCTGTACCCTGCTTTCTCCCCCCCAATAGCTGCGGCGGCCGCTGCGCTGTGTTGGCTATTCTGCGACTGCGCATAATCCACGGGCCGAGCGCGCCCGCAGCGCCATGTGGGCATTGCTGCCCCGCCTCAGCGATCATATCTCTGTCAAAGTACCGCTATTGGCCGATTTCGAGACCGAGCGCCTTTGCCACCCGCTCCCACGGTACTAGCTTGAAATTCTGATTCTCGGGAGGCGAAACATTTCGGCCATCCTGCGCGACCATCAGGCCGTGGGGAAAGGCCGGTCCCGCCGCCATGCTGGTGACGTCGAGGCCGTCGGTTTCGGATACACCGTCGATCCCCGCCGCCATGTCGGCGCCGATGCGGAACGAGCCGACATAGGCATTGTCACCTTCACGGCGGAACACCGCATAGCTGTCATTACCCTGGCTCGAGACGACGAGATAGCCTTTGCCGTCAGCCATGGCATAGAGTCCGATCCCCTCCATATCGTCCTTGAGCGCCGGGTTGTCGGCGACTTTCGCCAGCGTCGTGCGTGCGGGACCACCGCGCGGCTCGGCACCCTCGCGCCAGATGCCGACATCCTCTTCACCGGTATAAAGCATGCCGGTCTCGTCATCGGCGACACAGCCCTCGACCTGCGTTTCGAAAGGCAGGTCGCGCACGAGTTTCGCCCGCACCTTGCCGGCGGGCGTCGCGACCAACTCCCACTGGCGCATCTTGCCGTCGCTCTGATTGACGAAAACATAGGTCTTTCTCGTCTTCGCGCTGCGATACATGCAGAGGCCATAGGGATCCTTGAAACCGGTGTCCTGTAACCCGTCCGCAACGTCGGTCAGCTTGCGCGTCGCGGGATCGAGGACATAGATCGAGATGCCTTTGGTTGTGCGATTGCTGGCCGTCACGAGCGTCACGTCGCGGCCGCCGAGGCGGAAGCCGCTTCGCAAATCGACATTGTTCATGCGCCCGTCGGGAAGGAACTGAATGACTTTCCCTTCCAGATCATACACATAGAGTCCCGATTGCTTTTGCGTCCCGATCACGACGCTTTGCGCGGGGTCGGCGGGATTGATCCAGATCGCCGGATCGTCTGCGGCGTCGCCGCCGGTCTCCACCGGCACTGTTTCGACTGTCGGGCGCGCGAGCGGCATCGTCTCGGGCGCCGGCACCGCCGGCCGTTCGGGAAGCCCCGCCGCGGCGAGGATCGCCTGCCAACCCGCAATCTTGAAATTCGGTTCCTCAGGCGAATTATCGTCATCGGCGACCAGCACGACCGGCCCTGCCACCGTGACGCTGCCGCCATCCTCGACCTGGTCGGTACCCGCCGCGAGCGCCACCGAGCCAAGATAGGCATAGCCATCGAGGGGATCGTAAATGTTCAGCCGATTGGCCGACGCGTCCGAAACAAGCAGGCGGCCGTCGGCGGCGATGCCGACACCCTTCGCTTCTTCGGTGATGTGGCCGAGGCGGACGATATCGACGATCTCGGGTGCGATCTCGGCCTCGGGTTCGGCGGCGAAGCGCCATACCCCCACGGCTTCCTGCGAGAAATAGACCGAACCGCGGTCGTCGGCGGCGCAATAGCCGATTTCCGACCCGAGCGACCAGCGCCGCGCAATCCGCCCGTTCATGGCGCCCGACGCTTCGGACGACAATCCCCACTGCTCGATCTCTCCCTTGTCACCGACGAGGAACAGATAAAGGGTATCGTCGCGATGGCTGCGCGAGAAGCAGAGCCCCGCGACCGTCATCCCAGGCTCTATTCCGGTCAGCGCGAGCGGCGCCGGGACACCACCGGCCATCACACGAAAGAGTTTGGGCGCATTATCCTTGCCATCGAGCGCGGCCAGCAACGGTCCCCCGCCCGGCGCGGCATCGGCGCGCAGATCGAGCGCGCGAATATTGCCGACCTTGTGCGTCCCCACACGTTTCCCGGCCAGATCGAAGACATCGATTCCGGCGGATTCGGCGCCCGCGAGAATCAACGAACGCGATGCATCGGCGGGGTCGGCGACGACCACGGCGCCATCGGCACCGGATCCGTCGGTCGCCTGCGTTTCGGCGGAGGCGGCGACGACCGGAATCGAAGCAGCCTGCTGTGCCATGACGCCTGCCGGAACAGCCGCCAGCCCGGCGGCGATTGCAAATAGACTCGTTTTCACGCACCCCTCCCTTTTCTCTTCGAGATCGCAATCGAGCCAATACCCGATCGTCCGACAACGGCCGCAAAAGCAGCCCGCAACATCATTTCAGAATAATTTTTCTATCTTTTCCAGAAAACAGAACGTATATTCATTCCATGCCAATGTCACCCCTTATTTCCGCCATGATCGCCGCCGCCCACGCCGCCGGCGAAGGTTTGATCGCCGATCGCGAGCGCATCGCCACGCTCACGATCCATAGCAAGGCCGGCGCCGCCGACATGTTCACCGAGGCCGACCTGAAGGCCGAGGCGACCGTCCGTGAGCGGCTGATGGCCCATGCCCCCGACTATGGCTTCCTCGGTGAGGAAAGCGGGCTGACGCCCGGCAGCGACACCGACCATGTGTGGGTGGTCGATCCGCTCGACGGTACGACCAACTTCCTGACAGGATCCCCACTCTTCGCGGTCAACATCGCGCTGGCGAAGCAGGGGGAGGTCGTCGCAGGGGTCACCTATGTCCCCGCGATGGACGAGCTGTTCTGCGCGGAAACCGGCGGCGGCGCATGGCTCGGCGAACGTCGCATCCATATCTCGACGCGCACGACGATCGAGGAATCGGTGCTGGGCGTCGGCATTCCCTTTGCGACCAAGCCGAACCACGAACAATTCTATGCCGAGATGGAGCGGCTGACCCCGCGCGTCACGGGCATCCGCCGCCTTGGGGCGGGAGCGATCGACATGGCCTGGGTCGCCTGCGGCCGCCACGACGCCTATTGGGAGCAGAGCGTCAGCGCCTGGGACATGGCGGCCGGGGTCGTGATCGTCCGCGAGGCGGGCGGCGTCGTGACCGACACGCGCGGCAACGCGCTCGACCTGATGAACGGAACCGTGCTGGCATCGACGCCCACAATTCATGAGGAAATGCTGGCGGCGCTGGCGCCAGCCTACGCCGTCTGAAGTCCGATCCAGCATCCTTCGCGATGCGACCGGCGGATTGCGTCGGCGACCCGCTCGACCGCCAGCGCGTCGGCGAAGCTCTTCGCGGCCGACGGCAAGCCTGCGGCCGCCTCCACGACGGCCTTGACCTCGATCGTCTTCAGGTCGTTGTAGCCGATCTGATGCCCCGGCGCCGGACAGAAGGCGCCATAGTCGCCATGCTCCGGCCCCGCGCAGATCGTCGTGAAGCCATTGGTGCGCCCCGGTCCGGAGCGATAGAGCCTGAGTTCGTTGAACCGCTCCTGCGTGAAGGCGATCGATCCGCGTGTCCCGCTGACCTCGAATGCCAGCCCCATCTTGTGCCCGCTCGCGATCCAGCTCGCCGCGAGCGTCCCCGTCGCACCGCTGGCGAATTCGATCACGGCATCCATCTGATCGTCGACCGTCACCGTGCGGTCGGTGCCCTGCGCATCGCGGCGCGTCGGATAGGCGGTATGGAGACGGCCCGACACGACGGCGATATCGCCCACCAGATGGCGCGCCATCGCAATGATATGGCTGCCGATGTCGGCGAGCGCGCCGCCCGCCTGATCGGGCTCGCATCGCCAATTGAACGACGCGTCGGCCGAAGCCATGAAATCCTCCGCGTGAATGCCGCGAAAGGCGGTTACCTCCCCAATCTCTCCGCCCGCGATCAACTCGCGCGCAAGGACGATCATCGGATTGTAGAGATAGGTGAAGCCGACCGCGGTGGGCAGCCCCGATGCCGCGGCGGCCGCAGTCATCGCCTCGGACTCGGCGATCGTCGTCGCCAGCGGCTTTTCGCAATAGACCGCCTTGCCCGCTTCGAGAGCAGCGATGGCGATCGGGGCGTGGAGCCTGTTCGGGGTCGCGATGGCGACGAGGTCGATGCCCGCATCGTCGATAGCCTCGCGCCAGTCGCCACTCGCCCGCGCTATTCCGAGCGATGCCGCGGCGGCGGTCGCTTTCGGCAGGTCACGGTCGGCAAGGAGCGCGACGTGCGGCGCGCGCGGCAAGTCGAAGGTGCGGTCGGCCGCCGCAAAGGCGAGGGCATGCGCGCGGCCCATGAAGCCGCTGCCGATCAGCGCGATATTGAGCGCGGGCCGCGTCACGCCCCGACAGCCTGTCGACAGCGTTCGCGTCGCCGTTCGATCGCCTGGCGCTTGACCGGTTGGCCGCCGCGCAGCTTGCGCCCGTCGTTCTGGTCGATCCGGTGGGTCCCGACCGCCTCCTCCGGCATTGCAAGCGGCAGTCGCGCCTTCACCGCCACGAACCCGTCGCGCGCGATCGGCGCCATCCCGAAGCGCATCCTATTCACTCCCCATAATAGCTGCCGCCGCGCTCGACACGCTCGCGCCGTTCGAGTTCATCCGGATCGATCACGGCGCGCCAGCTCTGCTTGCCGTTGACGAGGTCGGCGGCGCGAAGGCGGACGGGCTCGCCCGACGCCGATGCCCCGATCACGTCGCGAACGCTGAGTTCGACGCGCGGTTCGGGATCGAAGCTGAATTCGAGCAGCCCGAAATTGGTGCTGCGCACCCACGGAGCGCGCAATCGCACCTCGGGATGCTGGTCGACGAATTTGGGGGCCAGATATTGCGCCAGCCCCGAACTCACCAGATCATAGAAATCATAGCCGCCCCGTTCGGACCAGGGCACGCAGTTGACTTCGCCCTGATGGACGTCGCCCGAAATGCCGAGGCAACCGCCGATCCCCTCGTCCCGGATGAAATCGAGGATCTCGTTGCGCTCGTGGAGATAGGCGGCCCAGCTGTCGCCGCCCTTTTCGGCGAGCGACCAGCCGGTGCCCGAGGCAAGGATCTTGAACGCCGCTTTCGATGCCTTGAGCTCGCGCTTCAGCCACGCCTTCTGCCCGGCACCGAGCATCGTCTTTTCGGGGCCGTCGGGGGCCGATGGCGGATCGCGGTGGTAGCGCCCGTCGAGCATGAAGATGTCGACGGGACCAAAGCTGTGACGGAAGAAAATTCCAGGCGTGTCGGGCAGGCCGGAAGCGGGATTCGCCCACCAGCGGTCGAACAGGCGGCGGGTCATCGCCTTCACGCCGTTGTGACGATCCGAGTCATTATAGCCGAAATCATGATCGTCCCAGATCGCGAGTTGCGGCACCGAGCGGAGCAGCGGAACAAGCGCCGACACGCCCCGCTGGCGCGAATAGAGCGCCGAATAGGCGGTCTCGCTGTCACTGTCGGCATAGATATTGTCGCCGAGCCAAAGGAAGAGATCGGGCTCCATCGCGGCGATCGCCTCGAACACCGGCTGCTCGGGGTAGAGCTGGACGCGCGCGCACGAGCCGAAGGCGATCCGGATCGGGCGCGGCCGGTCGGGCGCGGTGCGGGTGCGAAAGGCAAGCGGCTGGTGGCGGTCGTCGATTCCATCGGCCTTGATGCGATAATAATAAATGGTGTCGGGCTTGAGGCCGCTAACCTCGACCACCGTGCACAGGTCGTTGTCCTGCGTCGCGGCGACCGGCGCGGTTGTTTTCGCATCGGCGAAGTCGCGGCGCGTCGCATATTCGACCGCGACCCCGAACGCCCCGCTTGCGCGCGACCAGACGGTGAAGCTGTCCGGCGTCGTCGCGCCGATCATCGGTCCGTCGAGCAAGCGTGGATAGCCGACCGCGGCGGCATAGAGCCGGCGCGGCAGCGCGGCGAGAAAAGCAAGGGCAGCGCCCCCGCGCAGAAGATTGCGGCGATGCATCGTCTTTTCCATCAGTCGCGGAGCTTCGTGTTCCATAGCGTCGTCGCCAGCAACGTCGCCAGTACCGAACTACCGATCCAGAACCAGATCACCGGTCCGAAATCATAGACATTCGTGCCATTTATCATATGCATGTTGGCGTCGATCAGCGCCCCCGACACCTGTTCCTGCACCGCCGCGCCGATATAGCTGAACACGCCGACCAGGCCGAGTGCGGCGCCGGCGACGCGCTTCGGGCAGATATCGATCGCGAACAGCCCGCCAAGCGAGGTGACGAGGCCGGTCATGCCGAGCCCGAACAGGATCACCGCGATGAAGACGATGACCGGATTGTTGGGACCGAAGAACAGCAGAAGAAGCCCGACGAGTTCGATGACCCCGAAGAGCAGATTGGCGGGCGGACGGCGCGCGCCGAAGAATTTGTCCGAGACGAAGCCGAAGGCGACCGCGCCCGCAACCCCCGCCAGCGTGCTGGCGGTGAGCATCGCACCCGCTTCCGCCAGCGAATAGGCACGCGCCTCCTGCAGATAGAGGATTCCCCAGCTGTTGATCGCGTAGCGCGTCACATAGTTGGCCGCGCTCGCCAGCGCGAGAATCCAGACCGCCGGTATTTTCAGGATCGATAGCTGGGTGGCGAACACCCCGCGCTCAGGCCCATCCTCCGCGGGCGGGGCATAATGGTCGTTCCGCCAGTCGGCGACGGTCGGCAAGCCGAGCGCGCGGGGCCGATCGGCCATCGCGTAATAGGCCGCGACGCCCGCAAGCACCGCCGCGACACCCGGACCCCAGAAGCCCCACCGCCAGCCGCCGATTGCGACGACCGCCGAGACGACCGCAAAGGTCAGCCCCTCGCCGATCGAATGCGCGGTCGACCAGATGCCGTAATAGCGCCCGCGCTCCCGGTTCGAGAACCAGCTGGCCAGCGCGACGACGCACGCCGGCGCGCCATAGCTCTGGAACCAGCCGTTGAGCCCCCAGATCAGCAGCGTCGCCCAGAACAATGTCGAGAAACCCATCGCGATGTTGCAAAGCGCCGACAGGATCATCCCGGCCGCGAACAGTCGCTTCACATTGCTGTGGTCTGCGACGAAGCCGTTGATCAGCTTGCCGGCGGCGTAAGTATAAAACAGCGCCGAGCCGATCATGCCGAGTTCGAGCGGGGTGAAGATGCCCTGATCGATCAGCGGCTTCTTGACGATATTGATCGCGAGCCGGCACGTATAGCTGACGGCATAGGCAAGCGTGATCGCCATGATGATCCGCATCCGATAGCGCCGGAACGCGCCATCGAGGCCGTCGTCGGTTCTGACCGGCAGGTCCGGACCCGTCGCGAAATATCTGAGCATCGCCTCTCTCCCGCATCCGGCGCCCTGTTGTTTCGGGTGTCCGGACATGATGCTATTTCATTTTATATAAGAATGGAAGATTTGTTTCGTTTTTGCTCAGGAGGTGGGAATGAGAAAGGCGTTGTCCCCTTCGCCGCCATCGGGCCAGCGCTGGGTTACCGTCTTGACCTTCGTCCAGAAGCGCACGCCCTCCATCCCATATTGATTGGTGTCGCCGAAACCCGAGCGCTTCCAGCCGCCGAAGCTATGATAGGCGACCGGCACCGGGATCGGCACGTTGATGCCGACCATGCCGACATTGACGCGCTGCGCGAATTCGCGCGCGGCGTGACCATTGCGCGTGAAGATCGACACGCCATTGCCATATTGGTGTGCGCTCGGCAGGCGCAAAGCGGTCTCGAAATCGGGGGCTCGGACGATCTGCAGCACCGGGCCGAAGATTTCCTCGCGATAGGCGCGCATGGCAGTCGTCACGCGGTCGAACAGCGTTGGGCCGACGAAGAATCCGTGCTCATGTCCCTGCAGGACCAGACCGCGGCCATCGACGACCAGTTCGGCGCCTTCATCGACCCCGGTCTGGATCCAGTCCTCGATACGCGCCTTGTGCGCGGCGTTGACGACCGGGCCATAATGCGCATCGGGATCGGTCGACACGCCGACCTTGAGCGCGGCCATCGCCGGGATCAGTCGCTCGCGAAGCGCGTCGGCGGTCGCGTCGCCGACCGGCACCACGACGGGCAGCGCCATGCAGCGCTCGCCCGCCGAACCGAAGGCGGCGCCGCACAGATCGTGCACCACCTGGTCGAGGTCGGCGTCGGGCATGACGATGCCGTGATTCTTGGCGCCACCCATCGCCTGCACACGCTTGCCGGCAGCGGCACCGCGCCCATAGACATAGTGCGCAATGTCGGAGGATCCCACGAAGCTGACCGCCGAAATCGCCGGATGATCCAGGATTGCGTCGACCATTTCCTTGTCGCCGTGGACGACCTGGAGGATGCCTTCGGGCAGCCCGGCCTCAAGCATCAGTTCGGCGAGGCGCACCGGCACCGACGGGTCGCGTTCGCTGGGCTTGAGGATGAAGGCGTTGCCTGCCGCGATCGCGGGGCCGAACATCCACATCGGGATCATCGCGGGAAAGTTGAATGGCGTGATACCCGCGACCACGCCGAGGGGCTGACGCATGGCATAGACGTCGATTCCCGGTCCGGCACCCTGCGTATATTCGCCCTTCATCGCATGCGGGATGCCGCACGAAAATTCGATCACTTCCAGCCCGCGCAGAACGTCGCCGCGCGCGTCGGCGACGACCTTGCCATGCTCGCTCGCCAGCAGTTCCGCGAGATCCTGCATGTTCGCCTCGAGCAGTTCGCGGAAACGGAACAGGACGCGCGCGCGGCGCTGCGGATTGGTCGCCGCCCAACCGGGCTGCGCCGCGGCGGCCGCGACGACCGCGCGGTCGAGATCGGCGGCGGTGGAGAAAGCGACGCGTGCCTGGACCTGTCCGGTGCTCGGGTTGAACACATCACCGGCGCGTCCGTTTTCCGGGCGCACGGAACCGCCGCCGGCGGCATCGCCGGCGATGAAGGGGTCAATCTGTCTCATCGCTCTTCCTTACTGGCGCACGATCCACTCGTGCGCGGGGTCGTTGCGGAACACCCAGTTGCGCCGGGGCCCCGCCATCACGTTCAGATAATAAAGATCATAGCCATGCGGCGCGCCGACCGGATGATAGCCGCGCGGCACCATCACGACATCGCCGTCCTCGACCGCCATCGTCTCGTCGATGTCGCGCTCGTCGGTATAGACCCGCTGGAAGGCAAAGCCCTGCGATGGCGAGAGGCGGTGGTAATAGGTCTCCTCAAGGAAAGTCTCCTCGGGGTAGGCGTCGCGGTCGTGCTTGTGCGGCGGGTAGCTCGACCAGTGCCCCCCGGGCGTGATCACCTCGACGACAAGCAGGCTTTCGGCGGCATCGGCATCGGACAGGATGTTCCGGACATGCCGCTTGTTCGTGCCTTGGCCGCGTACCTCGACCGCATCGGAGCGAATCAGGCGCACCGCGCCCGCCCCGGTTCCCGGCGCCGTGCAGATCGCGATTTCCGCATCGGACACGGCTTCGATCCTGTAGCGATGGCCCGCGGGCACGTAGACCGAGGTCGCCGCGCCGTCGAACACCGTCTGGCGACCGCCGATATTCTCGAAGCTCTCGCCTCCCGCCATGATCGAGACGGTCCCCGTAAGCACGACCACACACGCCTCGCGGCCGTCTTCGACGCGATTGTAGCTTGCCCCCGCCGCAAGGCGGACCACGCGAAAGCCGACATATTTCCAACCCGCGCTTTCGGGCGTGATGTCGAGCACCGTGCCGTCGCCCGCGGGCGAATGGGGATGGACGAGAAGCGACATCAGACCAGCGCCTCCTCACGCGCCAGCCGCTTCAGCGTGTCGAGGCCGAGCTGGCTATATTCGCGGGGGTTGGCGATCGCCGGATCCTGTTCGGCCTCGATCACGATCCAGCCCGAATAGTGCATGTCGGCAAGCGCACGCATAAACGGTGCATAGTCGTAATCGCCGTCGCCGGGTGCGGTGAACATGCCGCCGACGACACCGTTGAGGAAGCTGGTGCCGCTCGCGCGGAATTCGTCATATTTGGCGGTGCGGACGTCCTTGCAATGGACGTGCGCGACGCGCTCCGGGCGCGCCTTGATCACGTCGACGGGCTCGATCCCGCCGAACAGCGCATGCCCCGTGTCGAGCACCAGACCGACATGGTCGCCGGTCGCGTCGAAGAAGCGTTCGAGTTCATCCTTCGTCTCGACGACCGTGCCGAGATGATGGTGATAGGCGAAGCGCAGCCCGCGATCGTTGATGAAGCGCGCGACAGTATCCAGCCGCTCGCCGAACTGCTTCCAGTCGGCGGCGGGAAGCACCGGATGCGTATCGAGCCGGCTGCCGTAGCGGTCGCAATGCACCGCGTTCGACGTTTCCGCGAGGATGAAGACGCTCGAATCCATATATTCGAGCAAGGCAAGATGCTTCGACAGCGCCTCGATTTCGGCATCGGCATCGCGCACGAGCAGGTTCGACGAATACCAGCCGCCGACGATGTCGAGGCCGTAGTTCGCCATGATCGGCGCAAGCAACTCCGGATCGCGCGGGAACTTGTTCCCGAGTTCGACCCCGTCGAAGCCGATGTCGCGGACATCGGCGAGCAGTTCGTCGAGCGTCGTGTCGCCGCCCAGTTCGCGCATGTCGTCGTTGCACCAGGCGATCGGGCTCACGCCCCAGCGGATCGTCATGTCCTGCCTCCGTCGATTCGATTTTCATAGTCGCGGCGCGCGGCCTGCACTTCGGCGCGCGCCGACACTTCGGGGACCGCGACGTCCCACCAATGGCCGCCCGCCTCGGTGGTGATCGCGGGATCGGTGTCGATGACGATCACATAGCTTTTCGGCGATTGCTTCGCACGAACGAGCGCGGCTTCGAGTTCGGCGATGCCGCCGACCTTCTCCGCAGCGGCGCCGAGACTGCGGGCGTGGGCCGCAAAGTCTATGTCAGGCAGGATTTCGTGCGCCGCATCAGCGAGCAGATTGTTGAACGGGCGCCCGCCCGTCCCCTGCTGCAGTCGGTTGATGCAGCCATAGCCACGATTGTCGAGCAGGATGACGGTGATCTTGCGCCCGAGCATCACCGAGGTCGCCAGCTCCGAATTGAGCATCAGATAGCTGCCGTCGCCGACCATCACATAAACGTCACGCGCCGGATCGGCCATCTTGACCCCTAGTCCGCCCGCGACCTCATAGCCCATGCACGAGAAGCCATATTCGACATGATAGCCGCCGGGGCGGTGGGTCCGCCAAAGTTTGTGGAGTTCGCCGGGCAGACCGCCCGCAGCGCAGACGACGGTCGCGTCGTCCCCCGCCTGCCGCCACACCGCGCCGATCACCTGCGCGTCGGAGGGAAGCGCATTGACTGGCGCTGTCGCGGCGTCCCAGGCGGCGTTCCATTCAGCGACCGCGGCGCGGTTCGCGGCGCGCCACCTATCATCGACCTGCCAGTCGGCCAGCGCCTCCGCCAAGGCTTCGAGTGTCTCACGCGCATCGCCGACGACCGCTTCGGCGCCCTGCTTGATCGCATCGAGCGCCGCCATGTTGATCTGGACCAACCGCTTGCCCGCGAAAAGCGTGCGCGACCCGGTGGTGAAATCCTGCAGCCGGGTTCCGACCCCGACGATCAGGTCGGCGGCTTCGGCGGCGGCGTTCGCCGCGCTCGTCCCGGTCACGCCGATACTGCCAAGCGCCTGTGGATGATCCCAGACGAGCGCGCCCTTCCCCGCCTGCGTCTCGGCGACCGGGATACCGGTCCGTGCGGCGAGGTCGGCGAGGACTCTTTCGGCCTCCGAATAGAGGATACCGCCGCCCGCGATGATCAACGGCGTTTTCGCGGTGCGGATCGCTTCGACGAGATTATTCAGTTCTGCACGGTCGGGACGCGGCCGGCGTGAACGCCATATTCGCGGGGCGAAGAAGCTCTCGGGATAATCATAGGCCTCGGCCTGCACATCCTGACAGAGCGCGAGGGTCACCGGCCCGCAGAGCGCCGGGTCGGTCAGCACCGCCATCGCGCGCGGCAGCGCATCGATGATCTGTTCGGGCCGCGTGATGCGGTCGAAATAGCGCGACACCGGACGGAAACAGTCGTTGGCGCTCACCGCCCCGTCGGCGAAATCCTCGATCTGCTGAAGCACCGGGTCGGGACGGCGGCTCGCGTAGACGTCGCCCGGCAGGAAAAGCACCGGCAACCGGTTGACGTGCGCGAGCGCCGCCGCGGTCACCATGTTCGTCGCGCCGGGACCGATCGAGGTCGTGCACGCCATCGCGCGGCGGCGGCGGCTCGCCTTGGCAAAGGCGATCGCGGCATGCGCCATGCCCTGCTCGTTATGCGCACGATACGTCGGAAGCGCGTCTTCCATCCCGGCGAGCGCTTCGCCCATCCCCGCGACATTGCCATGGCCGAAGATCGCCCACATGCCGGCGAAATAGGGCAATTCGACGCCGTCCACCTCGACCCGCTGCATCGCAAGCCAGCGCGTCAGCGCCTGCGCCATCGTCAATCGTACATGCCCGCTCATGCCGCCACCCTAGCACGGCGCGCCGCGCGCCAGCCATCGGCGAGAACGCGCAGATTTTCACCGAGCGCGGTCATGGCGGCCTCGTCGTCGATCGCTCCCGTCAGCCATTGCTGCGCGACATCGTGAAAGATGGTGCGCCCCACCGCGAAGCCCTTGACCAGCGAAAAAGGCGCCGCCGCGACGATGCCCGCGAGCACTTCGTCCCGCGGCGCCGACAGGCCGAGCAGGACGATGCCGCGGCAGAGCGGATCGTGGCGCAATATCGCCGCCTCGCTCGCGGCCCAGGCGGCAGCATCGGTCGTCGGTTCGAGCTTCCACCAATCGGGATAGATGCCGAGCGAATAGACATGATCGATCACCGAGGCGATCGTGCCGCTGTCGACCGGACCGTGCTTCGACGCGATGATTTCAAGCAGAAATTCGTGGCGTGTGCGACGGCAGGCATCGAAGAGGCGCAGCAACTGCCGATCCTGCCGTGCGCGCATTTCGGCATCATCGTCCGGATGATAGAAAACGAGGCATTTGACGACGTGGTTCGTCGGCCAGTCGCGCAGCGTCATGCCGACGTCAGGCGATCCTTCGAAGAGCAGCGGGCGCGATCCGGGCACCTCGATCGGCCGCCCGATCCAATAGGGATGATCGGCCGCCGCCTCCAGCGCGCGTGCGCCGAAGCGGCCGTCGAGCAGAACGCCGTAATTGGGGTCGCCAGCCCCCATCCGATGAAGCGCCTCGAGCGCGAGATTCTTGAAATGATGGATCCGCGCCTCGTCGCTTTCGCCGAGCTCGGCGAGCAGGTCGTCGAACTGGCTGCGGTGATCGATCGCGAGCACGGTCAGTTCGTCGCGCTCGCCGTGGCGGTTGGTCGACCAGTGCAGTTGTTCGAGCTCGGCGCTCTCGCGCAGGCGGTGCGGCCATTGCCCACCGAGAAAATGCCGAAGCTCGTCCCAGGACGCCATCGCCGGGGCGCAGCCGTGCCGCGACACGACGAGCGCACCGCACGCATTGGCGATTTCACAGCATTTTTCGAGCGGCATGTCTTTGAGCCAGCCGCGCAGGAAACCCGCCATAAAGGCATCCCCCGCGCCGAGCACGTTGAACACCTCGATCGGAAAGCCGCGACCGACGATTCCGGCATCGAGCGACGCGGGAACGGCATCGGGAAAGGCGACGCATCCCTGTGCGCCGCGCTTGCAGACCAGCAGCGCGGAACTGTTCGCGCGGATCGCACGGAGCGCCGCGAGCGTGTCGGTCGAGCCGCCAAGGATATGGATTTCCTCTTCGGTGCCGACGATCAGGTCACAGAGCGGCAGGACACGCTGCAACGCTTCGGTGACGCCCTGGTCGGCGACAAAGCGATCCTCGCCATTGTCCTTGCCGGCAAGCCCCCAGAGCACCGGGCGGTAATCGATGTCGAAGACGACGCGCCCCCCGGCGGCCTTCATCACCGTCACGGCCTTGATGCTCGCATCGAACACGCCCGGCTGCGACAGATGGGTGCCGTTGATCAGCAGCGCATCCGCCGAAGCGACGAAGTCGGGATCGATGTCGCCGGCGCAAAGCGCCATGTCGGCACAATTTTCACGGTAGAAGATCAGCGGAAAGGTGTCGGGATCGCGAATGCCGAGGATCGCAAGCGCGGTCAGCCGGTCGGGGTCGGTGCGGACGCCGTCCGTCACCACGCCCTCGCGGTTCAACTCCTCGACGATGAAGCGGCCGAAATGATCCGCGCCGACGCGGGTGATCAGCCCGGCGCGAAGACCGAGGCGCGCCGCGCCGACCGCGGTATTGGTGGGACTGCCGCCGATATATTTGGCGAAGCTCGCCATATCTTCGAGCCGCCCGCCGATCTGCTCGCCGTAAAGGTCGATCCCCGCGCGCCCCAGCGTGACGACGTCCAGCCGGTCCTCTCCGCCCCGTTCCTGCCCTTGTTGCGCCATCGTTTTCGAGACCATCCTTCCTTGGCCTGAAACGCTTATTCCACTTTTAGAATGTTTGCAACATATGTTTCACACGGCGCCAGAAATGAAATGGCTATGCCGAGCCGTCCTCGCGTGCCTTGCCGTCGGCGCGTGTCGCCTCGAAGGCAAAATTGATGACGAGCGCCTGCGCGAGACACATCGACGCGGACAGCGAACGGAATTTCCGTACCTCTGCCTCACGAATCTGAAGAACCTGCTCTGCGGGCTTGGCGACCGGGCTTACCAGGCTGTCGCTGATCGCGAGAACGCGGCCGCCGCTCGCCCGGGCGGCATTGACGACGGCGATCGTCTCTTCCGAATAGGGGTGAAAGCTGATCGCGATCAGCAGGTCGTCGGGACCCATCGCATGCACCTGCTGAAGCCCGAGACCTCCGACTCCGTCGATGAACACCGCGCGCTTGCCCGCCTGGAGCAGCGAATAGGCGATATAGGAGGCGACGGGGAAGGAGCGGCGAAAGCCCGCGACATGCACGGTATCGGCCGCCATCAGCAAATCGACCGCCGCGCGCATGTCGGCGCCGCTGACCGTCTGCAACAGATTCTGGATCGCGAGACTGTTGCCCTCGACAAATTCGGAGAGAAGGTTCGCGGGCTCGATATCGCTGGCGCTGGTTGCCTGATCGAGCTGGCGGACGCGCTCCGAATAACCGAGCGCGGCGTTGTTGCTGAGCAGACCGTCGCGGAACAGTCGTTGCATCTGGCTCGCGCCCTCGAACCCGAAGCTCTTGGCAAAGCGCACGATCGCCGAGGGCTGGACGCCGCAACGGTCGGCGATCACCGCAAGCGTTTCGAGCGCAATGTCGTTGGGTTCGTCGAGGATATAGCGCGCGATCTGCTTGAGCCGCTTGCTCAGCGTCTCGTAACGGCTCACGATCTCGGCGCGCAGTTCCTCCGCCGAGGCGGGGGCAGTCGGGACGTCGGTCAAATATATTCTCCCCCATTCATCCGGAAAAACGGAATATCTGTTCAAAACTTGTAACGCAACTGTCGCCCTGCGGCCCGTTCCACGCTATGGAATATGTATTCCATATCATATAGACATGGAATATGGTTTCAACCGGAAGAGGATAGAATGCACGACATCGCACTGATCGGCGCCGGCAGGATCGGCAAAATCCACGCGGCGAACCTGACCGCCAACCCACGCCTGCGGCTGACGCGGGTTGTCGATCCCTTTCCCGAGGCAGCGGCGGCGATCGCGGCGCAATATGACGCTCGCGTCTCGACAATCGAGGAAGCGCTGGCCGATCCGGCGGTTGCGGGGGTCGTCGTCGCGAGTTCGACCGACACCCATCTTCCCTACAGCCTCGCCGCTGCCGAGGCCGGCAAGGCGATCTTCTGCGAAAAGCCGCTCGATCAGGATCTGGCCGCCGCGCGCGAATCGGCGGCGCGGTTCGCGGCGCTGGACGCGCGGTTGTTCCTGGCATTCAACCGCCGCTTCGACCCGAACTTCTCGGCATTGCAGGCGCGGCTTTCTGCCGGCGCGGTCGGCACGCTCGAAACGCTGCACATCATCAGCCACGACCCCGCACCGCCGCCGGTCGATTATGTCAAAGTGTCGGGCGGTATCTTCAAGGACATGGTCATTCACGATTTCGACATGGCGCGCTGGCTGCTCGGCGAGGACGTGACGGAAGTCTTTGCCAGCGCGTCCGTGCTCGTCGATCCCGCGATCGGCGAGGCGGGCGATGCCGATACCGCGAAGACGATCCTGCGCACGGCGTCGGGCCGGCTCTGCATGATCTCGTCGAGCCGCCGTAGCGGCTATGGCTATGACCAGCGGATCGAGGCCTTCGGATCGAAGGGCATGATCCGGGCGCAGAACCAGCTCGAAACGACGGTCGAGACGTGGGGCGAAGAGGGCGCCGCCGCCGACCGCTTCCAGAATTTCTTCCTCGATCGCTACGCGGTCGCCTACGCGCGTGAAACCGATCATTTCGCCGACATCCTCGACGGCGCCGTACCGCTCGTCGATTTTCGCGACGGCGTCGCGGCGCTGGCGCTGGCCGAAGCGGCGGCGCAGTCGGCGCGGACGGGGGAACGGGTACTGTTATAGTTCGCTGGCAGGCAGCAATCGATCCACAGCTGCCCGTCAAAGCGCTTCGAACGGGATTCGCACAGAGGCGCGGAGATCTCAAAGGGGTATGGAACTCACCCCTTTGAGATCTCCGCCCGGGTTTCGCCGGAAGGCGCCATTGTCTCCCCTCCCGCAGGCGGGAGGGGAGACCGGTGCATCGCTCAGACGACCGTTTCCCACTCCAAAGCCCGCGTCACCGAAATATGCGAAGCCGCTCAAAAGAAAGGGGCCGGGTTTCCCCGGCCCCAGGTCCAGTGCTCCCTGCAGGGATCAGAATTTGAACTGGACGCCCGTCTTGACCGAGTAGCCGTAGCGTTCGACTTCGTCGGTCCGCGACGAAATGCCCTGGAAGACGCGATAGGGTTCGTCGTTGAGGTTCGATCCTTCGAGGAAGATCGTCACATTCTTGACGATGTCGTAGCCGATGCGCGCGTCCCACTGGTTGAACGAGCCGACATACAGATCGGTGTCGGTATCCTCGCCGGGTTCGAGCAGATAGGCCGAGCGGTGGGTATAGGCGATGCGCGCCGACAGCCCGCCCTTCTCATAGGAGAGGAAGGCCGATGCCACCCGGTTCGACTGGCTGGCGAGCGGCAGCCGCTCGTTACCGCGGCCCGGGATACCCTTCGCGCGCGATTTCACGAAGGTGATGCTGCCGCCGATGCTGAAGCCGTCGAGCGGCGCGGGCAGGAAGCTGAGCTCGGTCTGGGCGTTGATCTCGACCCCCTTCACGAACGCGCTGTCGGCATTGACCGGCATCGTCACCTGCGCATCGACGAGCGCCTGTCCGGCAAAGGTGCCGCTCTGCTCGGTGGTCGCCGAATAGATCGGATTCTGGATCGTCTTGTAGAAGCCGGCGATGCTGACGATGCCCTTGCGCCCGATATAATATTCGCCCGCGAGGTCGTAGTTGGTCGAGGTAAGCGGCTTCAGGTTCGGATTGCCCATCGAGACTTCATTGTCGCTGGTGTTGACGACCGTCGTCGGCGCGAGCTGTTCATAGTTCGCCCGCCCGATCGCGCGCGTCACCGCGGCACGCAGGACGAGCGACGGCGTCGCATTCCAGCGCAGGTTGAGACCCGGGAAGAAATCGGTGTAGCTCTGCGACCCGAAGCTATCGTAATCCTTGCCGAGGTCAGCGACGGTCGTCGTGTCGAGAATGTCCTTCGCCGCATAATTGCTCTTCGTCCTTTCCATGCGGACGCCGGGGATCGCGGTAAAGGTGCCGAACTTCAGCGTCGCCATCGCATAGGCGGCGAAAATCTTTTCGCGGATCAGATAGTCGCCGGCAAGGCTATCGCCGACGGTGCCTTCCTCATCCAGCTCAAACCCGGCAAGGTTCGACTGGAAAAAGCTGTCGGCGCTCGGACGGCTGATCGTTGCGCCGAACGGATAGCGACCCTTGAAGATGCTGTCGATCGGCGCGCCCTCAACCTGGTCGAGCGTGAAGTCGTCGTCATAGCCGCCATAAATGACTGATTCTTCGTCGTTGGTCTTGCGCCGCTGCGTATATTTGGTGCCGATCTGAATCGTGCTGTCGTCGCCGATGCCGATCGGGGTGCGGAAATCGGCGCGCGCCTGATAAAGATCCTCGCGCGCGCGGCGATGTTCATAGCTTGTTTCGTCGAATTTATACTGGGTCGGGTCGAACGCCGGCGGATCGGATTGATAGAGCGGGATCGATCCCGACAGGTCGTACGACCCGGTCATCTTCTTGGCCGCGAAGATGATCTCGTCGCGATGCGGGTCGCGCTTGTTGGCCTGGGTATAGCTGCCCTCGACGCGCAGCCAACTCGGGCCGAGATCGAATTCACCGCCGAACGACGAGGTGAATGTGTCCGAATTTTCCTCGCGCGAGCGCAGAGCACGCTTGGCCTTGGCGGCGGCGAAATCGCCGCTGGTCGCGGTTTGGTTGGTGATCTCGTCCTCGTCGAGGTCGACCTGGAAGCCCGGACGCGATTCCTTGTCCTTATATTTGGAATAGAGGAAGCGCGCGAAGACCTTCACCTCGTCGGTCGGGCGCCAGTCGAAATTGGCGACCGCGCCATAGCGCTGACGGCGGGTGTGATAGTCGCGCAGAGTCTGGCGCAGCGGCACGAATTCACCGCCCACCTCCTCCCATTTGCCGCCTGACTGGATGTTCTGCGCCTCGAACTCGCGGTTCGAATAGTTGAGCGCGAAGACGAAGCCGAACTGACGGTCGGGGCCGAAGCGCGACCCGATCGATGCGTCGAACTCATAGGGATGCTTGCCGTTCAGATCATATTTGCCATAGGCGGCGCGCAGGCTGCCGAAGGTGCCCGGCCGGTCGAAAGCGGTCACGGTTTCGATATTGGCGGCGCCCGCGATCGCATTGGCGTCCATGTCGGGGGTCAGCGTCTTCGACACCGTCACTGCGCCGATCAGCGCCGACGGGATGTCGTCGAGCTTCACCTGACGCGAGTCGGGTTCGGGAGCGGCGGCGGTCTGACCGTTCAAGGTCACGTTGAGCAGGTCGGGCGACACGCCGCGGACGGTCAGATAGCGCCCTTCGCCCATGTCGTTCGCGACGCTGAGGCCCGGCAGGCGGCGCAGCGTTTCGGCGACATTCTGGTCGGGCAACCGTCCGACGTCGTCGGCGCGGACTTCGTCGACCTGCGTGTCGGTGTTTCGCTTCGTTTCTAGCGCCGCGCGGTCGGCGGCGCGTCGGCCGGTGACGACGATCGCATCGCCCTGCTCCGCCGCATCCGACGCATCCTGGGCCCAGGCACTCGCCATCGGAACCACCAGACATGTCGTGATCAAAAGCGCCCGTCCGAACCGCCGTGTCATTATGGACTCTCCTCCCCCGGCACGGCTCCCTGCCGCGCTCGTTCGGGCAGCATAATGGCACAATTATTCTATATTGCAAGACAAATAGAATATATCTTGCACAATAGCTTGCGGAGACGCGCGGCAACGGGCGGCGCGGCGCGCGATCTGACACCGGGCTGACGGAAGGATCAGGCGGATAGCGCCCAGCCGACGCGGACTTCAAGCCCGCCGAGCGGCGAGCGCGAGAGAGACAGGTCGCCGCCCGACGCCTCGGCCAGTTCGCGCGCGATGGCGAGGCCGAGCCCGTGGCCTTCGTCGCCCGAATCGAGGCGCGCGCCGCGCAGGATCGCTTCCTCGCGCTGCGCATCATCAAGACCGGGTCCGTCGTCGCCGACGACCAGCATCCGCCGCTCGCCGGTCGCTTCGACCGCGACACGGACGAGGCGGCGCGCATGGCGCGCGGCATTCTCAAGCAGGGGGCCGAGCAGTTCGGCGGCATCGTCGCTCGCGAGCGGCAACGTCGCGCTTTCGTCACAGGCCAGCGAAAAAGCCACGCGCTCGCCTGCCTCGGTCTGCTCGATCACCGCGACGAGCCGCTCGATCAGCGGCAGCGCGATCGTGCTGCGCCCTTCGGGAACGAGGCTGATCCGCGTCCGCGCCAGTTCGCCGCCGATCGCCGCGCGCATCGCCGCGATCGACGAATCGAGACCATCGGCCATCGCCGTCGCTCCGCTCTCGCGCACCCTTGCACTTTGCGCGGCAAGCGCGGCAAGCGGCGTCTTGAGTCCGTGCGCAAGGTCGGCGGCGCGGCGGCGGGCGCGCACCAGATCGGCTTCGCGCGCGTCGGCCAGTGCATCGATCGATTCGGTGAGCGGCGCCAGCTCACGGGGATAGGCGCCGCCCAGACGCGCCCCGGCATCGCGACGCAGCCGCTCGACCTCCTGTCCGACGCGCCGCAGCGGGCGGAGGCCCAGCCCAACCTGCGCCCAGGCCGCAAGCGCGAGGACGGTCCACAGCAATGCGAGGAACAGCGCCATCTCGCGCCCGAACTCGCGCTGCGCCGGAGCCAGCTTGGCGAGGTCGTAGCCGAGCTGAACGATCACCGGCGATTCCCGCGATTGCAGGCGAATCGCGCGTTCCATCAACAGCAGCTGCTGGCCAAAGGGGCCGTCAGCGCGGCGAGTCCGCCACCGGTCGGCGGGCGCCGACACGGTGGTCGGCAGATGACTGTCCCAAAGCGAAATCGAGCGGATCGCGCCGGCAGCGGTCGACGCCTGCCAGTAGAGACCACCGGCTGGAACCGCGAAGCGCGGATCGGCGGGCTCGGACCCCGCAACCGGCACACCATGGGCCAATTGCAGATCGGCGAGGAGCGGCCGCACCTGAACCAGCAGTTCGTCCTCGACGCGCCGCTCGACATGGCCATTGAACAGCCAGGTCATCGCGAACCAGGCGACGATCAGCGCCAGGGCGATCGCCACACCGGCCCCCGTGATCAACCGAAGCCGGAGCGAGCGTCGCGTCACGCGGCGGCGGCCGGCAGGACGTAACCGAAGCCGCGCCGGGTCTGGATGGTGTCGGCGCCGAGCTTGCGCCGCAGTCGCGCGATCAGCGCCTCGATCGCGTTGGCGTTTTCGGTATCGGCGTCGCCATAGAGATGATCGGAAAGTTCGGTTGCGGGCACCGCGCGGCCGGCATGATGGGCGAGATAGTCGAGAAGCCGATACTCAAGCGGCGAGAGCTTGACGAGCGCGCCGTCGAGCGTCGCGGTCATCCGGTGGGTATCGATGCGCAGCGGCCCCGCCTCGATCATCGGGCTCGACCGTCCGGCGGCGCGGCGGATCAGTCCGCGAACGCGCGCCACCAGTTCCTCCATCGCCCACGGCTTTGCCATATAATCGTCGGCGCCCGCCTCGATCCCGGCAACCTTGTCGGTCCATTCACCCCGCGCCGACAGGATCAGGACCGGGAAATTCCGTCCCGCCTCGCGCCAGCGCCGGACCACCGACAGCCCGTCGAGCCGCGGCAGGCCGAGGTCGACGATCGCGACGTCATAATCCTCGACATCGCCGTTGAACCACGCCTGCTGGCCGTCACCCGCAAGGTCGACGACGAATCCCGCCGCGGTCATCCCGCGGACGAGTTCGGAAGCGACGACCGGGTCGTCCTCGACCACCAATGCGCGCATCAATCATCCTCGATCTTGATCACCCGGCCGGTCCTGGCGTCGATTTCGACCTCGCGCACCCTGCCGCCGCCGGTCAGGATTTTCACCTCATATTTGAACCCGAAGGATTCGCGTTCCAGCTTGACCTTGAGCACGTCGCCCGGGACGCGCTCGGTCGCGATCGCCAGGACGCGGGTGATCGGCAGGATTTCGCCGCGCGCCAGCGCGGCGCTCGCCGCGCGTTGGTCGGCCTTGTCATCCTTGTCCTTTGCGGAGATCGCGACGGGGACGGTGAGAGCGGTCACAGCGACCGCAAGGAGAAGTGTCTTTTTCATACGCCCTTCCTGCCACAAGGCCGCTGATAGGAAGCTGACATCACCGACCGCACGGGCGGATCGGCAAATGGCATTGATGAAATAAATTTTCCTATTTATATAGTGTCGATAAATTTATTCCACAATGGAGAGGCCCGTGAAGCGCATCCTGCTGTTATCCACCGCACTGCTGGCGGCCTGCGCCGCGCCCGGGCCGGGCGCCGATACGCCACCCGCCAGCCAGCCATCGCTGAAGCTGGAGAAGGTCGTAATGCTGATGCGGCACGGCATCCGTCCGCCGACGAAGCCCGCCGTCGTCCCGCCGGGCTATTCGTCCGAGACATGGTCCGGCTGGCCCGTCGATTTCGGCCTGCTGACGCCGCGCGGCGCGGCGGGTGTCAAGCTTCTCGGCGAAAGCGACCGCGCCTATTTCGGCGCCCGCGGCCTGTTCCCCGGCGGATGCCCCGCGCCCGGCACGATCGCCCTGAAGGCGAGTTACAAGGAGCGCACGATCGAAACGGCGCGAAGCTGGGCGGCGGGCTTCATGCCCGGCTGCGCCGCGGCGATATCCCACCCCGCCGGTTCCGACGACGACGCGATCTTTCACGGTCTCGACAGCGGCCCGGCGTCGTTCGACGGGAATCGCGCCTATGACGCGGCGCTGGCGCAAGCGCCCGAAGGCGGACTCGCCGCCGAGACCGAACGCCACCGCGGCGAACTGACGCTGCTCGCGAAAGTGCTGAATTGCGCGGTGCCGGCCTGTCAGCTCATCGCCGAACCCAGCCGGCTGGTCGCGCAGCCGCACGATCGCCCCGATCTCGAAGGCCCGCTCGCCGTCGCATCGACGGCCAGCCAGACGCTGCTGCTCGAATATCTGGAGGGCAAGCCGATGGCCGAAGTCGGCTGGGGCCGCGTGAGCCGCGCCGAGATCGAGCAATTGCTGCGCTTCCACCCGCTCAAGTTCCGTTATTCGAACCGTCCCGGCTATATCGCTGCTGCCGCTGCCGCGCCCATCGTGCACGAGATCGTCACGGCGCTCGGTGATCGGAGCCCGGCGCGGCTGACGTTGCTCGCCGGACACGACACCAACGTCGCCGACCTCGGCGGCTTCTTCGACCTGCACTGGCAGGTGCCGAGCTACCCCGCCGACGAAGTTCCACCCGGCAGCGCGCTGGGGTTCGAACTGGTCAGCACGGCCGGGGGCGACCGCTATGTCCGCGCTTTCTATCGCGCGCAGACGATGGACCAGCTGAGGAACCTCGAACCGCTGGGATCGGACGATGCCCTGTTCCGCCGCTATCTCCCCATTCCGGGGTGTGGCGATTCGGTCGCGGCGACCGCGTGCAGCTGGAGCGATTTCGCCCGGATCGCCGCGCCGCGCGGATAGGGCCTATCCGCCGAAGCTGCGCTGGACGGTCAACCCGATAGAGCGGCCGCTGCGCAGCACCCGCAGTTCGCGATAGCGCAGCGCGGCGTCGCCGCGGACGCCGGCATAGATGTCGCGCGTCCGCGTCGCGGCGCTGTCGGTCAGATTCCGGCCGAACAGGCGAAGCGTCCAGCGCGCATCGGGGCGATATTCGATGAACAGATCGAGCCGCCCGGCCAGACGATCGGCCTCGACCTCCTCGACCTTGAACGCGGTCTCGGTGCGCGCGAAGGCATAGCCGCCGCCCCAGCGCAGCTTCCACGCCGGAATGTCATGGGTCAACGCCACCCGCGCCTCGACCGGAAGGTCGCCCGAGATGGGCCGCCGCTCGCCGGTCGCGGGATCGGTCGCCCGGCCGCGCCGCGCGACGAGATCGGCAGTCACCACGACTCCCCTGGCGCCGAACGCGTCCAGCGGCCATTTGAGCGACGCTTCGACGGTATCGCGGCGTGCCGCGCCGATATTGCCGACCGCGTCGTACAGGGTCCCATCGACGACGACGGGAAGCTGGTCGACCAGATCGGATATCCATTCGCGGCGCGCGGCAACGGTGACGGATCCGGCGCCGAAGCGGCGTTCGTAGCTCAGCTCGATGCGCCAGAGGCTGTCGGGCTCCAGATCGGCATTGCCGGCGCTGATCGTTCCGCTGGTCAAGGACGCGGCGCCGACGAAATCGTCGAAATCGAGCTGGCCGACCGCGCGCTCGGCCAGCAGGCGAAACGTCCGGTTCGGCGTCGGCGTCCAGACGAGCCGCGCGCGCGGTTTCCAGAAGGCGAAGGATTTGACGAGGTCGATGTCGCCCGTCTGCGACAGGCGGGACATTTCGTATCTGATGCCGAACTCCGCGACGGTCCGCGCGCCGAGCGGACGGCTGGCGGTCACGAACAATTCGGCGCGGCGTTCGGCAACCCGGACGTTGGCCTGGGGCAGCGGAACCGGCTCGCCGTCCTCTATCAACGCATTCCGGCCATCGAGACTGTTAACCGCGCCCTCGGCGCCGATCTCGATCGTCGCGCCGCCCCGGTGGTGGCGGAGCGCGGCGCGCAGAATCGCTTCGCTGGCGTTCGACCGCTCGTCCGAGACGCTGCTTTCCGACGCGGTGGATTCGCGATCGAGGCCGACCGTCGCCACCGACCGATAGCTTCCGACCAGCTCGAGATCGTCCGCGGGACCGAGCGCGCGTTCGTAGCGCACGCCCGCTTCATAGGTTTGCGCATGCTTGCGCTCGCTGCCGACGATGGCATCGGGCGCGGGGAAAGTGACGGCATGGGCGATATCGGCGAATTTGCGTTTGTCCTGGATCAGCCCGTTGAGACGAAGCGTCCCGCCGAGCAGCGGCTGGCGATAGGCGAGCGTCGCCTGCGCGATGTCGGCGCCCTCGGGCTGCGCATAATCGACGAGGCGCAGCGGCGTGCCGTCGCTCGCAAAGCGGTTGCGGACGCCGAAACCATGCTCGTCATCGATCTCGCGATAGACGGTGGCGAAGAGGTCGATCACCCGCCCGCGCCCGTCGAACGTCGCCTGCGCCGAAATGCGCGGCGCGCGCAGGCCGTGCCGGTAGAGCGCCTGCTCTGCCTCGATCCGGCCGCCGATCGTGCCCGTCTTCACCAGGATGATGTTGGCGAGCAGCGCATAGCCCTGCATGTCGTAGCCCGCCGTCCCGGCGCGTATCAGTTCGATGCGGGCGACGCGCGCCGCTGGAAGCCGCTTCAGGACCGCTTCGAGCGTGTCGGTCTTTCCGGCGGGGCGCTGTCCGTCGATCAGGACATTGCCCGCAACGCCCGAATAGCCGCGCACGTCCGCATTGCCTTCGGCGATCGTGAAGGCCGGAAGCAGCGCCACCATCTCGTAAGCGTTCGAGGGTTGCGTCCGGTCGAAGAAGCGCTGGTCGTAAACCGGGCTGCCAGCGTCCCCGCCGTCCTGCCCCGCCGCCGGCGCGATGGCGCCGGACCCGGCCCACAGAAGCAGCGCGATGCGAATGCCATGACCCATGCGGCGCCGATCCTCCGACAGGCGGCCACCTCGCCCGCCCTCGTAAGGTCCATTGCACCCGTCCCGCTGACATCTGCTCGTCGGTCCATGTCAGTTCGGCGTCAGTTTCAGAAATCCTGGGCCTCAGTAACCTGGCCAGCCCAGGTCCGTAGCCGTGGCCCGTCGGTGATCCGCGTTCAGCCAGCGGGCTGCGACGCGCGGCCGTCGAAATAGCGGCGGACCTCTTTCCGGAATTCCTCGGTCAGGCGCGACGGGCGCGATACGTTCGACACGGCGAAGGCATATTCGTGCGTGATCGGCGGATCGAAGGGGCGCGTGACCAGCGCCGGGTCCAGATAGGGCTTCACGAGCAGTGCATTCAGGATCGCCATGCCGTTGCCGCGCGCCGCGAGCGCGCACGCCGATCCGTGGGTGTGCGTTTCGATGGCGACCACCGGGCGCAGCCCGAAAGCCGCGAAGGCGGCATCGACCTGCGTGCGCCAATAGCGGCCGGCGCCGAGCAGGATCAGCGGATGCTGGCCGATGTCGGCGGGCGTGACGGCGGCGAGCCCCGCCAGCGGATGATCGCGGCGCATCACGCACACCGAACCGTTCGCCACGATCCGCTCGACCGCCAGATCGCTCTCGTCGATCGGCAGCTTCACGAAGCCGCAGTCGACGTAGCGCATCGCGATCATCGTCCGCGCGGTTTCGACACTGCGCGAATCGATGTTGAATTCGACCCCCGGAAAGCGCTCGCGAAAGCGGGAGACGATGTCGGGCAGCACCCCTTCGGCAAAGCTCGGCGGCGCGACGATGCGAACGGTTCCGGCCGAATAGCCCGCGATGTCGCGCACCAGGCTGTTGAAGCGGTCGAGGCTGGCGAGCGTCAGTTCGACCTCCTGCAGCAGCTTGACGCCGTCGGCGGTGGGAACCAGCTTGCCGCGGTCGCGATAGAAGAGGTCGAAGCCCACCTGCGCCTCAAGCTGCGCGATCAGGCGGCTGACCGCGGGCTGCGACAGCGAAAGCCGCTTGCCGGCGGCGGTCGCCGAACCGGTTCGCATGATCTCGGCAAAGACGCGCAGCGCGCGGAAGCTGACATCCTTGTCGGGCTCGACCCCCGCGGGTGCCAGCGGCTTGCGCACCCTCAGCCCGCCCTTGCAGGGACGACGGGCAGCAGGAGGCGCGATCCCGCGCGCGGCCCCAGATGCACGCTGTTTTCGGCCGCGACCGGCGACAGGCCGGGCACGCGCCAGTCGACATTGGGGTTGATGTCGAAATGCGGGAAATTGCTGCCCGCGATCTCGACGCGGATGCGATGCCCCTTCGCGAACAGGTTACTCATCGGGAAAGAGGCGATCCGCACGCGATAGACCTTTCCGGGCTCCATCGGTTCGGGCGCCTCGAACGAATCCCGGAACCGCATCCGCAAGATGCCGTGCGCGATATTGAGCGCATAGCCGTCCGGATAGTCGGCGCTCGACGGATAAACATCAACGATTTTGATCGTAATGTCGGTGTCGGCGGCGGTCGAGCTCACGAACAGATCGGCGACCGCCTGTCCCGTCAGTTCGACGTCGGTATCGAGCGCCGGGGTTTCGAAGACGAGCAGATCGGACCGCTCGGCGAGCGGCCGCCATGGTTCGCGGGCGCCGAAGAAGGCCGGACCCTCGCGCTGATCGTAGCCGCCCGCCTCCATCACCGGCGCGCCCGACGCGATGGCGCCGCCGATCGTCGGCACTGGATGACGCGGATTGTGGACGAAGCTGCGGCGGCCCGGCTCGGCCGGAGGCTGTGCGCGGAGGCCGCCGTCGGGATGCAGGTGGAAGGGCGTCATCGCCATGTCGGGCGGCGGCCATGCCGGCGCGGTGCGCCAGCGCCCGCCGTGGTCGAGCCGCCCGCTCGGCAGCCGCCGCCCCGACCCGCCGCCCATGGTGAACAGATAGACGGGTTCGGGCAGCGGATCGGCGCCCTCCCGTTTCAGGTGGCGGTCGAACCAGCGCCGGCGCAGCGCGACATAGTCGCCGAACAGATGATCGAGCGTCGATTGCGGGCCGAAATCGGCATCGCCGGACCAGGTGAGCGAGCGCTTGCCGTGGGTCCACGGCCCCATGATCAGCTTCACCAGGCCGCGCTTGCGCTGCGACAGCCCGACGAAATTCTCGACCGCGGTCAGCGCGTAGGGATCGTACCAGCTCGACATGTGCACCATCGGCACGTCGGCGAAGGCGTCGTACCAGCCGCGGGCATAGATGCCGCGCTGTTTCCAGAAGTCGGAGAACCCCTCCTCATTCCATTGTTCGAGAATGAAATCCTCATATTCGGGGGCGGCGCTGATCGGCGAATGGCCGGGCCGCCATTTCTCGACCCCGATCCACCGGCGGATGTCGACGGCCTCGAGCGCCGCGCGGCGCGCGGGATCGGCCATCGTCTCGGGCGCGAGCTGCGCGTGTTTCAGCGCCCAGGTGAGCTGCTTGAGCTCATAGGCGCCGCCCTGACGGATGCCGCTGTGATAGGCGCTCGAAAAGCCGCCCGAATCGAGGAACATCGCGGCGAGACCGGGCGGGTCGAGCGTCGCAAGCGCCGCCTGGACATGCGCGCTGTAGGACAGGCCGAGCGTGCCGATCCGGCCGTTGCACCACGGTTGGCGCATGATCCAGGCGAGCGTGTCGGCGCCGTCCTCCGCCTCCGACAGATATTTGCGGAACATGCCTTCGGAGGCATAGCGGCCGCGGCAGTCCTGAAGCACGAAGGCATAGCCGTTCGCCGCGAAGATCCGCGCGATCTCCGGCTTCGAAAGCGGCACTTCGTCGGCGACGGAGAAGTCGGCATGGTTGGTGCCGCGCTTGTCATAGGGGGTGCGTTCGAGCAGCACCGGCAGCGGGGCGTCGATCGCGCCATCGGGAAGATAGACGTCGGTGGCGAGACGGACGCCGTCGCGCATCGGCACCATGACGTTCGGGATGAGGACGCCGGTCACGGAAGCGGCATCGCATAAGTGGCCGGAGCGCCCGGCCCGACCGGCAGTTCGAGGCCGGTCCACAGGCCGACGAGACACAGTCCTGTCAGCCCGATGGCGATCGAGAAGGGCAGCATCAGCGCGATCAGCGACCCGACGCCGAAATCGGCGCGCCAGCGCTGGGCGAGGACCAGCACCAGCACGAAGTTCGACGCGACGGGGGTGACGATGTTGAAGATCGAATCGCCCATCCGATAGGCCGCGGTCGTCATCTCGGGCGAGACGCCGAGCAGCATCAGCATCGGCACGACGATCGGTGCCATCGCGCTCCACTTCGCCGACGCCGACCCGATGACGAGGTCGAACACCGACGACATCAGCAGCAGCAGGATCAGCATCACAGGCGTCGCGAGCTGCTGCGCGCGCAGCCAGTCGGCGCCGTTGATCGCCATCACCGGGCCGAGGTTCGACCAGGCGAACATCGCGATGAAATGGGCGGCGAAGAAGGCGATGACGAGGAACGGGGTCATCGTCGCCAGCCCGCCGGTCATCATCTTCACGACGTCGCGGTGCGAGCGGACCGTGCCGACCGCGGCGCCATAAATCCAGCCGCAGACGAGAAAGAGCAGCATGAAGCCCGCGACGAGCGAGGAATAGAAGGGTTCGAGGCGCGCCGGCCCCGTCGCACCCGCATCGATCAGTGGGCTATAGCCAGGCCACAGCGCCAGCGCCGCGAAGGCAAGGGCGATGACGAGCGCCGCGATCCCGGCGCGGCGCAGGCCCTTTCGCTGGCTCGCTGGGTCGGCCGCATCCTCCATGTCGCCTTCGGGCGGCGGATCGGTCCAGACGCCGAGCCGCGGTTCGACGATGCGGTCGTTCACCAGCCAGGTGATCGGGATCAGGATCAGGCCGAGCGCCGCGGTGAAATACCAGTTGCCGAGCGGATTGAGCATCGGGGCCGGGCCCAGCAGCGCCGCCGCCGATTTGGTGATCCCCAGCATCAGCACGTCGAATTGTCCCGGCAGCAGATTGGCGGCGAAGGCGCCCGAAATGCCGGCATAGGCGATCGCGATGCCCGCGAACGGATGCCGCCCCGCCGCCGCGAAGATGATCGCCGCGAGCGGGATCAGCACGACATAGGCGGCGTCGGCCGCCTGATGCGACAGCAGGCCGATCAGGAAGATGGCGGGGCTGAGGAAGCGGTTCGACACGCCCCGCATCGCGCGCGTCATCAGCGCGGTGAACAGCCCCGACCGCTCGGCGACCGCCGCGCCGAGCATGACGACCAGGATCAGCCCCAGCGGCGGGAAATCCGCCATCGTCTCGGGCATCAGGGTCAGCAGCTTGCGGACATTTTCGGCCGACAGCAGGCTGCTGGCGGTCAGGGTCGCGCCCGTGACCGGGTGGACCGCACTCCAGCCCAGCTGTGCCGCCGCGACCGACACCGCGACGAGCAGCGCGATCAGGCCGAGGAAGATGAAGACCGGGTCGGGAAGGGCATTGCCCCAGCGCTCGACCCGGTCGAGCCATTTCTGCGTCTTGCTGTTCGCTGGCATCGCCGACCCGCCCCGCAATCCCGTTCCGGTGGCCGCGCCGGGGTTCCGGCGCGGCCGTCCGATCACATCTTCACCGAGAAGCTGGCGTAGAGGAAGCGGCCACGCGCGTCATAGGTATAGATGTCGTAGTTGATCGGTGCATTGGCGTAGGAAGCCGGCGGCGCCTTGTCGAACAGGTTGTTGACCCCCAGGCTGAACCGCGCCGCGTCGTCGGCGATGGCGAAGCCGATTTCGAGGTCGGTGTAGACGATCGACCGCGTCCGCGCATCCTTGACCGCGTTCACGACGTCGGTGGTCGGGCCGATGTAGCGCGCGCGCAGCGTCGCGTCGGCAGTGTCGCCGGTCCAGCCGAGCGAGGCCTGTCCCTTCCAGTGCGGATAGGTCGCGCGCGGCGAATCGCCACGCCCCGCGCGTTCGTCGACGATCGGGGCGCCGCCCGCCGGATTGGGCGCGGTCGTCTTGAACGAATGGAGCCAGGAGGCGTCGACCACCGCCGAGATGCGCCCGATGCCCGTGCTGAAATCGTAGCGCAGCGTCGCGTCGACCCCGTCGGTGGTGATCGAGTTGAGGTTCTGCGCGCCCTGCAGCAGTTCGAGGATCGCGCCGGTTCCCGCGTCGCGGCTGACGAGGTCGCAGAAGACGCCGCCGCGCACCGCGCAAAGCTGCATGATCTGGGTCGGCGTCTGCGACGCGATCGCGTCCTTGATCTTGATCTTGTAGTAATCGACCGTCAGCGACAGCCCGCGCACGCCGCGCGGTGAGATGGCGACCCCGGCGCTGAACGTATCGGCGGTTTCGGGCTTCAGGCTGGTGTTGCCGCTGATCACGCCGGGAATCAGGCCGTTGAGATTATAGTTGATCTGGTTGTAGCCCGCCGGCACGCCCGCGCAGCCGGGCAGCCCCGGATTGGCCGCCGCGCCGCCGTTGCAGGGATCGTTGCCCTGGAAGCTCGTCTGGCGCGCGCCCTGATAGAGTTCGAGGATCGACGGCGCGCGGAAGCCCTGCGAATAGGTGCCGCGGAACAATATGTCCTCGATCGGACGATAGCCGACGCCGGCCTTCAGCGTCACCTTGTTGCCGACGGTCGAATAGTCCGAATAGCGGCCGGCCAGGCTCAGTTCGAGGCTTTCGGCGAAGGGCTGGTCGCGGAAGATCGGCACGTTGAGCTCGGCATAGGCCTCGTGCAGGTCATAGCTGCCGACCGTCGCGGTGCGCGTCTGCGAGGTTGTCGTCGCATATTGCGACGCCAGGAAACGCGACGCGGCGTTGACGTAGGCGTCGGGGGCGTCGAAGCCGCGGTTCTGGCGATATTCGTAGCCGACCGCGAGCGCGACGGGCCCCGCGGGCAGGTCGAACAGGTTGCCGGTGACGTTGAAGGCGGCGTTGTAGAGTTCGGTGCGGTTATACTCGCGCGTCGTATAGCGGATATAGGCCGCCTGCGCCTCGGTCATCGGGGCGAAGAGGTTGATCGGCACGCAGCCCGCCGTCGCGGCGCAGGTCGCTGGCGAGCCGAGGCCGAGGAACAGATTATCGTAGTTGATGCCGTTTTCCGCCATCGTGTGGATGCTGTTCTTCGCATAGGAACCGAAGACGTCCCAGCGCCATTCGCCGCCGCCGATCGCGACGCTGCCGTCGACGCCGACCGACAGACGAATCGTCTCGACATCCTGCACATTGTTACGGTTGCCGACGTCGGTCATCACCTTGCGGATGCGCCACGCGCTGTTGGCGCCGAAGGCGAGCGCATTGGCGGCCGGCACGCCGTTGGCGGTGCCGAAGGGATTATACGCCTGATTGTTCGGGATCGCGAAGCCGCGCACCGTTCCCGCGGTGCCGCCGACGTCGAGCAGGACGGGCGAGAAAAGCTGGTTCGACTTGCGCCGGTTGTAGACACCGTCGATCCGGATCGTGACGTCGTCGGCCAGTTCATAGTCGAAGCGGCCATAGACGCCGTAGCGTTCCGACGGCCCCGCCGAATAGATGCCCTGCGCCTGCGTGTTGTAGGCGTCGCCCGGCAGCGCGCCGACGTGAAAGGCATTGTCGGCCAGATTGCCCGCGCCGATCGCCGCGCCCGGATTGAGCACGATCGGATTGGCGGAGCTGGCGAATCCCGCCGCGGTGCCGAAATAGCCGTTGTTCGCGAGACCGGGCAGGATGAACAGGCCGTTGGGATTGTTGCCGACCGCGGTCTGCGGCACCAGCGTCCGCGTCGTCAGCTTGCGCGCGTCGGTGCGGATCGCGCGCGTCCGGGAATAGCTGCCCGACAGGATGATCGAGGCGCGGTCCCATGTCTTGCCGACCGTCAGCTTGCCCCCCAGTTCGGCGCCGTCGCCATGGCTGGTGATTCCGGCGCGGACCGACCCGCGCAACCCGTCGAACGGCTGCACCGTCTTGATGTTGACGACGCCCGCGATCGCGTCGGCGCCGTAGATCGCCGAGGCGCCGTCCTTCAATATCTCGATGCCGTCGATCATCCCCTGCGGCATGGTGTTGAGATCGACGAAGTCGCGGAAGCCGCGCTGGCCGACGCCGTCGACCCAGCGATGGCCGTCGACGAGCACGAGGACGCGATTGCCGCTGCCCTCCGCGCCGCCCAGATAGCGCAGGTTGATCGAGCTTGCGCCGTAGGAGGTGCCCTGCGTGCCGTTCGAATTGAGGCTGACCCCCGCCGACGGCAGCTTCTGGAGCAGGTCGCCGATCGACGAGGTGCCCGACTTGATGATGTCCTCCGACGTCAGCGTCAGGATCGGCCCGACCGAATCGGCATCCTTGCGCCCGATGCGCGACCCGGTGACGATGATGTCGCCGCCGCCCGATGCCGTGGCGGCTTCATCGCCCGATGCCTGCGCCTGCGCGAGCGTCGGCCAGGCCAGGGCGCCGAGGCTGATTCCAGCGGCGGCGGCCAGTTTGGCCAGATGACGGCGCCGAGCGAAGCGAGCGGATGCGATGATCATGATGTCCCCCAGGTTTGTGATTCGTGCATCGGCTTAGGAGGAAGCGCGGCGGCGAAAAATATTATGACACTCGCGGATGCAGTCATAACGAAAGTGCATGAGATTGCCCCGATCCAAACAATCTTTGTATGGCTGATATCAAAGGGGGACGAGTCATGGGGTCGACCGGTTTCGATACGCCAACGCGGCGGCGGCTGCTGAAGGCAGGTTTTCCCCTGATATTCCTGCCGGTCGTGGCGGGAGCCGGGCGTCGCCCGCTGCGCATCAGTCTGCTCGGCCAATCGCTGATCAAGACCGATCTGCGTCGGATCGGCTGGCGGGGCCTGGGCGAATTCCGGCGGATACTGGCGGGACGCGATTTGGTCTTCACCGACCTCGAAACGGTGATCGGCGGACCGCTGGCCGGCCGGTCGACGCGCCCGGCGGACAGCGAGGTGCTCCATGTCGCCGAACCGGAGGTGATCGACTGCCTGCAGGCGATCGGCGTCAATATCGTCGCGACATCGAACAACCATGCCTGGGACCTCGACACCGGCGGCATCGTGTCGACGATCGAGGCGTTGCGGGCGCGCGGGCTGGCCTTTGCCGGGACGGGCCGCGACCTGGCGCAGGCCAGCGCGCCGGGCGTCGCGGGGCGGGTCGCGCTGGTCGCGGCGGCGGCGGGCGCGATCCGCGACGGCGCCGCGGCGACCGCGACGCGGCCGGGCGTCAACGAGTTGCGGCGCGAACTAGGCGGGGCGCTGTTCGCGGCCGACGTCGAACGCTATCTCGGCGCCATCCGCTTCGCCGCGAGCGGCGGCGCGACGGTGATCGCCTATCTTCACAATCATTATTGGGAGCCGCGCAAGTCGGACACGCCGGCGTGGCAGCGCGATCTGGCGCGGCGCGCCGTCGACGCGGGCGCCGCGACCTTCGTCGCGCACGGCGTTCCCGAACTGCAAGGCATGGAATTTCATCGCGGCGTGCCGCTGTTCCACGGACTGTCGTCCTTCATATTCCAGTCCGAAAAGCCCGACGGCGCCTATGGTCCCGAGGCGTGGCAATCGGCGATCGCCGAACTCGACCTTGTCGGCGGCCGGGTCGCGGCGACGCGGCTGGTCCCGGTCCAGCTCGACGCCCACGGGCTCGTCCACGCGGGGCGGCGCGTGCGGGGCAGCCCGCGGCTGGCATCCGCCGCGTCGGCGCGGTCGATCGCCGAGCGGCTGGAGGCGCTCAGCGACCGGCTCGGCGCATCGGCACGCTTCGCGCCGCCCCAGCGGTCGCGCCGCGGCGGCTGGACCGTCAAGGTCGATCCGTCCTAGCGCGCGCCGCGCTCAGGCGGCGGGGGGCGGAAAGACAGGCGCCTTGCTGACCATCGCGGGCAGCGGCCGGCCCATCACGCCGGTGAACCAGCCCGCCGCCTCGACCGCTCCCGGCAGCGCGAGCCCGGTCGCGACGCCGCTGCGTTCGAGCATATAGGCGACATCCTCGGTCGCGACATTGCCCGCCGCGCCCGGCGCGAAGGGGCAGCCGCCGAGGCCGCCGAGCGCCGCGTCGACGCTCGCCGCGCCCTCGCCGACCGCCGCCCAGACATTGGCGAGCCCCGATCCCCGCGTATTGTGGAAATGCACGCGCACCGGCAGCGGCGCGATCGCCTCGCGCACCCGGCCCACCAGTTCGGCGACCTGCGCCGGGACGCCGACGCCGATCGTGTCGGCGAGCGCGACCTCGCGCGGCGCCGCGTCGGCGGCGCGCTTCGCCATCTCGACGACGCGCGCCGCGGCGATCTCGCCCTCGAACGGGCAGCCGAAGGCGGTCGCGATGGTGATCTGGCCGCCGCGCCCCGCCGCTTTCGCCAGCCCGACGATCTCGGCCGCCGCCGCCAGCGATTCGGCCGAACTCTGTCCCTGGTTGCGGATTCCGAACGTATCGCTCGTCACGCACACCGCGCCCAGCTCGTCGATCCGCCCGGTCGCCAGCGCGCGCTCGGCGCCGCGCCGGTTGAGCACCAACCCGATGTAGGTGACGTCGTCGCGGTCGGGGAGCAGCGCCACCAGTTCCTCGGCGTCGGCGAGCTGCGGCACCTTCTTCGGGTTGACGAAGCTCGTCACCTCGATGCGCCGCACCCCATAGGCCAGTGCGCGGCGGACGAGTTCGGCCTTGTCGGCGGTCGCGACCACCGCCGCCTCGTTCTGCAGCCCGTCGCGCGGCCCGACCTCGACCATCTCGACCTTGCGAAACCCCGTCATCGTCTGCCCTTTCCGCATTCGCCATCCCATTGGCGGTTGAAAAATACATAGCACTCTAAGTATATCGAGGCCAAGGGGGGACGACGGATCGCGTCCGGCGTCCTATCATGAAGCGACATCGATGCCGAAAGGAAGATCATGACTGCAACGGGGAAGAGCAAGGGGCCGCTCGACGGCATTCGCGTCGTCGAGATGGGACAGCTGATCGCGGGTCCCTTCTGCGGCCAGCTGCTCGGCGACATGGGGGCCGAGATCGTCAAGCTCGAACCCCCCGGGACCGGCGACCCGATGCGCCACTGGGGCCAGGGCGACAAGCCGAGCTGGTGGCGGGTGATCGCGCGCAACAAATATTCGGTCGCCTGCGACCTGCGGTCGGACGAGGGGCAGCAGCTGGCGCGCGACCTGACCGCCCGCGCCGACATATTGATCGAGAATTTCAAGCCCGGCACGCTCGAGAAATGGAATCTCGACCCCGCCGACCTGCGCGCCGCAAACCCGCGGCTGATCGTCGTGCGCGTGTCGGGTTACGGTCAGACCGGCCCCTATGCGGCGCGCGCCGGCTTCGGCGGCATCGGCGAGGCGATGGGCGGGTGGCGCGCCATCGTCGGCTATCCCGACCGGCCGCCCGCGCGCATGGGCGTCTCGATCGGCGACACCCTCGCCGCGACCTACGGCTGCATGGGCGCGCTCGCCGCGCTCCACCACCGCGAGCGGACGGGCGAGGGCCAGATCGTCGATTCGGCGCTCTACGAAGCCGTGCTGCAGGTGATGGAATCGACCGTGTCCGACTATTCGGTCAGCGGCACCCGGCGCCGGCGCACCGGTTCGACCCTGCCGGGGATCGCGCCGTCGAACGTCTATCCGTGCCGCGACGGCGAATATCTGATCGGCGCCAACGGCGACGCCATCTTCGCGCGCCTCGCCACGGCGATGGGGCGGCCCGAACTTGCGGCCGACCCGCGCTACGCGACCCATCTCGCGCGCGGCGCGCATCAGGAGGAACTCGACGCGCTGATCACCGAATGGACCGCGACGCTGACCGTCGCCGAACTCGAAGCGAAGATGATCGAGTCGAGCGTCCCCGCCGGGCGCATCTATGACGCCGAGGAGATGATGGCCGACCCGCATTTCGCCGCGCGCGAGGCGCTGGTCACGGTGCCCGACGCCGAGTTCGGGGCCGTCACCATGCAGGGCGTCTTTCCGAAGCTGTCGGCGACGCCGGGCAGCATCCGCCGCCCCGCCCCGGTCGCGGTCGGACAGGACACCGACGCAGTGCTCGAACGCTGGCTGGGGCGCGAGGGGTAGGACGCTGGCGCATCGTCATCGCGAATTGAGCGAGGGATAAGGCGCCCCCAAACGACCCGTCATTGCGAGCGGCGGAGCCGCGCGGCAATCCAGAGTGGACTTATGCCGCCCTGGATTGCTTCGCTCCGCTCGCAATGACGCAAGCGGGTCCATTCAAAATCCTCACGCGCCGGAACGGCGGAACCGTCACCCGATCTCGTAGAAGACGTGTCGCACGCCGAAGCCGGTGACCTCGCCTACCCCGACCGCGAGGGTGCCGTTGAGCCAGCCGTAGGTCTCGCTCGCGGTCTCGAACACCGCGGCGATGCGCAGATAATAGCGCGACGGATCGACCGGCGGCTTCGCGGGGTCAGCGAACAGCGCCCGGACGTCGTCGGGGATCAGGCTGCGTCCCGTATAGGTCAGGTAGATGAGGTCGCCCTCGTCCGTCTTCCACACCGCGCGCGCGTCGAAGGTGCCCACCGCCGCATCGCCGATCCGGCCCGAGCGCGGCCAGTTGCCGCCGCCCGGCAGCACTTCGCCGGTGATTCGCGGCCCCAGGATGCGCCCGCCGGTGACATAGCCGACGCGCTGCTCGCCAAAGGGCGACGCCCCGATCGCGATGATGCCGCCGCCGACATCGAACTCCACCGTGCACAGGTGGCGGCTTTCGAGTCCCGCCGGAACCGGCGCCTTATCCTGCTGCGTCATGCTGAATCCTCCTGCCAAAGCTATGGACAGTATAAAACCATTAGTATACTAAGGGTCAATCAGATTGACGGACCCCGAAGGCTATCGGGATGCCGGAACAACGAAAAGGGAGGGTGCATATGAAGTTTCTTCATCCGATTCTGCTATCCGGCGTGGCCCTGGCCGCGATGACCGCGGGCGCGGCACCGGCGATGGCGCAGGCCGCGGATGCCGCCGACACCGCCGCGACCGGTAGCGAGATCATCGTCACCGCACAGAAGCGCGCGCAGAATCTGCAGGATGTGCCGATCTCGATGGAAGTGGTCAGCGGCGAACGCATCGCCGACTTTGCCGCCGTCGATTTCAAGGCGGTACAGAATTACGTCCCCAACGTCTTCGTGCAGCAGACCAACGGCAACGACACCATCTATATCCGCGGCTTCGGCTCGCCGCCGCAGAATTTCTCGTTCGACCAGGCGGTCAGCGTCTATATGGACGGCGTCTATGCGGGCAAGATGCGCCAGGCGCTCAATCCCTTCTTCGACGTCGCGCGCGTCGAGGTGATGCGCGGCCCGCAGGGTGCGCTCTATGGCAAGAACACGCCGGCGGGCGCGGTCAGCGTCGTCAGCGCCGGTCCGACCTCTTCGTTCGAGGGCGGCGTCACCGGCACCTATAATTTCGACCTCGAAGGCTATGACCTGACCGGCTATGTCTCCGGCCCGGTCAGCGACACGCTGAGCCTGCGCGTCGCGACGCGGCTCCAGAATCAGGAAGGCTATATCAAGAATCTCGCCACGGGCCGCGACGACCCGCGCAACAAGTTGCAGCTGTTCCGCGTCAGCGCGCTGTGGGAACCCAGCGACAGCTTCGACATGTCGGCGAAGCTCGAAATATCGAACTACGACCGCATCGGCGGGCTCGGCGTGTCGAGCCCCGTCAATACCAGGCAGCGCCCGAAGCTCGAGCGCTATACCGAGGAATATCCGCTCGGCCGGGAAGGCTACAGCAATCGCTCGGTGCTCGGTTCGGTCATCGCCAATCTCAAGGTCGGCGACCACACGCTGACCTCGATCACCGGCTATTCGTGGTTCAACGGCGACGTCACCAACTATTTCGACCAGCAGACGCCCGCTGGTCCGGTCGTCGAAAATTCGGTCGCCAACAAATATCCCGAGAATTTCCACCAGTTCTCGCAGGAACTCCGCCTGCTGTCGCCGACCGGCGGCACGATCGAATATGTCGTGGGCGCCTATTACGACACCGCGCGCTACAATGTGGATCCCTTTCTCTACTACGACCTGCGCGCCTATAATCTGGTCTCGCTGAACCAGCTCTATTTCCACCAGAAATCGCGCACCCTGTCGGTATTCGGTCAGGCGACCGTGCGTCCGGTCGAAGGCGTGCGAATCATCGGCAGCCTGCGCTACACCAACACGCACAAGGACGGGACGTTCAGCGGCAAGCTGCTCGACGGCCAGATGTTCCGGCCGCTGACCACAGCCAGCGGTTCGATCAGCGAAGGCCTCACCGATCCGTCGATCACGGTCCAGTACGACCTTTCGCGCGACCTGATGGTCTATGCGGTCTATGGCCGCGGGTCGAAGTCGGGCGGCTTCGTGTCGAACACCTTCGGCACCACCGACGCGACCTTCGTCTACAAGCCCGAACGCTCGCGCAACTGGGAGGCGGGCATCAAGTCGACGCTGTGGGACGGCCGCGCGACGCTGAACCTGTCGGTCTACGACACCAAGTTCACCAACCTCCAGACCTCAGGCTACGACCCCGATTCCTCGTCCTACATCACCAAGAACGCGGCATCGGCGACGGCGAAGGGCGTCGAGGCCTCGCTGCGCATCGCGCCGAGCCGCTATTTCGACATCACGGCGTCGGCCGCCTATCAGGACATCAAATATGATCGCTATCCGGACGCCCCCTGCCTGGCCGGCATGACGGGCCCGATCTGCGATCTCAGCGGGCGCCGCCTGCCCTATACTTCGAAGTTCACCGGCAACGTCGCGGTCCACGGCCGCGTCGACGTCAGCGACTACAAGCTCGACGGCACGGCGGTGCTCGGCGGCCGCTCGGGCTTCTTCGACTCCGACGACCAGAGCCCGCTCTATGGCTATCAGGGCGGCTATGCGAAGCTCGACCTGCGCCTGCAATTCGCGCCGCAGGACGACAGCTGGCACATCGCGCTGGTCGGCAAGAACCTGACCGACAAGCTGACCACCGGCAGCGCCTTCCGCCTGCCGGTCCCCATCACCACCTCGGAACGTTCGATCCTGTTCGTCGAACCGCCGCGCAACATCGCGATCGAGGCCGGGGTGAAATTCTAAAACAGGGGGCAGTCCCTGGGGTGAAGGCGGCCCCCTCCGCATCTGCGGAGGGGGCCGTTTTCTATAGAGTGTTCGGTTTTGATTGGATCAAAACCGGCGCTCCGGATTGTCGTCTTGCCGTATTTTCGGAGTCGGCGGGCGGTGAAGACACTCTATGCCGCCGGCGTGTCGTGCCCCCACTGCCGCGTGACGACGCCCTGCTCGCGCCGCACCGCGACCCAGTCACCGCCCGCTAGATCGTCGTCCTCGATCAGGTCGATCACCGCCGCGGCGATGTCTTCGGGCTGGCAGCGGTCGTTGTTGGCGAGGATCGGGGCCATCCAGTCGGCGGCGCGGTCGCCGCCGGTCGTGTGGAGGATCGGCGTGTCGGTGAGACCGGGGAGCACTCCCATGACGCGGACGTTCCAGTCGGCCTTCAGCGCCGCGCAGCAGCGCGTGAACATCATCGCCCCCGCCTTGGTCGTCGCATACATCGCATCGCGAAAGCCGGGGCCGAGCGCGACGGTCGACACGGTGTTGACGATCACCCCGCCGCCGCGCGCCCGCATCGCCCGCGCCGCGATCTGCGTCGCGACGACCAGCGAGGTCAGGTTGACGTCGACGATCCAGCCGATCCGGTCGACGGGCATTTCGGGAAAGGCGTCGGGCCCCGACACGACCCCGGCATTGTTGTGCAGGATGTCGGCATCGCCCTGCGCACCGAACCACGCCGCGACCGCCGCGAGGTCGGCGAGGTCGAGTCGATGCGGAATCGCGTGCGCGCCCAACGCCGCGACCTGCCGCGCGCTGTCCTCCAGCCCCGCGCCGTCGATATCGACGAGCGCGATCTCCGCCGCGCCGCGCCCGGCGAGCATCAGCGCGGTCGCGCGGCCGATGCCCGACGCCGCCCCGGTGACGATCGCGCGTTTTCCCTTGATGTCCATGTATATCTCTCCCGCTGCCGCGCCCGGTCGACCGTAAAGCGCGTTGACAGATAAACTTAAATACCTAAGCATTCCGGCGAAGCAAGAATCACGTTTCGGGGAGAGCCATGACGCAAGCCACCGCGCTGGAAGCAGGCGCCGCGCCGCCCGATCGCGGCCTCGGCCTTCGCCGAACCGTCGCGCTCGCGATGCTGTTCCTCGTCGGGACGATCAACTTCCTCGACCGCCAGCTCCTCTCTGTGCTCGTCGAGCCGATCCGCGCCGAGATGCAGTTCAGCGACACCCAGTTCGGGCTGCTCACCGGCCTTGCCTTCGCGCTCTTCTATGCCGCGATGGGCGTGCCGGTGGCGATGATCGCCGACCGCTGGAACCGCGTGAAGCTGGTCGGCATCGCCTGCGTGATATGGAGCGTCTTCACCGCCGCGTGCGGCATGGTGTCGAATTTCTGGCAACTGGCGGTGATGCGCTTCGGCGTCGGCACCGGAGAGGCGGGCGGGACCGCGCCGTCGCTGTCGGTGCTCGCCGACTATTATCCGCCGGCGCAGCGGCCGTTCGTGTCGGGTCTCTTCACCCTCAACGGGCCGTTCGGGGTCTTTCTCGGCACGGCCTTCGGCGCGTGGGCAGCCGCGCACATCGGCTGGCGCCAGGCCTTTTTCGCGGTCGGGCTCGTCGGGCTCGTCGTCGCCCCGCTGCTCGTCTGGCTGGTGCGCGAGCCGCCGCGCGGGCAGATGGACGCGCCGGCGCGCGTGCCGGCGGACGCCGGGACGGCCACCGACGCCAGCCCGACCTTCGCCCAATGCTTCGCCGCCTTCGTCCGCCGCCCCTCGCTGCGGATGGTGCTGGTCGGCAGCGGGCTCGCCGCCTTCGTCAGCTATGGCATGCTCAACTGGATTCCCGCCTTCCTGATGCGGACGCAGAAGATGCCGCTCGAGGCGATGGCGACCTGGTATGCGAGCGCCGCGGGACTCACCTTCGGCATCGGCATCCTCGGCGGCGGCTGGCTGGTCAGCCGCTTCGCGCGCCGCTCGACGCGGGCCTATGGCACGATCCCGGCGCTCGCGACGCTGATCCTCGTCCCGACGCTGGCGGCGGCGCTGCTGGTCGACGACTGGCGGCTGTCGCTGGCGCTGATGCTGCTGCCGATGGCGGCCTGCACCGTCTATGTGGCGCCCGCGCTGGCGCTGGTCCAGAACCTGACCCCGCCGGGTTCGCGCGCGACATCGGTGGCCCTGCTGCTGCTGATGTTCAACATCGTCGGGCTGGGGCTCGGCCCGCTGTTCGTGGGCATGGTCAGCGACGCGCTGAAGGCGGTGCATGGCGACGAGAGCCTGCGCTGGGCGCTGCTGAGCATCCTGCCCTTCGCCGCCGCGGCCGGGGTCGCGCAATATGCGATGGCCCGCCACCTCGAGGGCGATTTCGCCGAGTGACCCTATTTTCAGGAAACGATCGGGAGACGATGATGGCAGAACAGGACGATATCCGGGCGATGGCCCAGCGCTTCTTCGACGCGATCGAGGCCGGCGACATAGAGACGATGAAGGCCAGCTTCGCCCCCGGTGCCGAGATCTGGCACAACAGCGACGAGGCGATCGTCACCCCCGAGCAGACCGCCGCGACGCTGACCGGCATGGTCGCGCGGATCAAGGACCGCGCCTATGCCGAACGCCAACTCCACGTCTTTCCCGGCGGCTTCGTCCAGCAGCATGTGCTGAAGGGCCGGCGGGTGCACGACGACGTCGCGGTGCGGCTGCCCTGCGCGATCGTCTGCCGCGTCGAGGACGGCAAGATCGCGCGGCTCGACGAATATTTCGATTCGGCGCATGTTGCCGCATTCCGCAAATATGCCGACGCCTGAGGAGGACGCCATGCCCGTGCTGCGCCAGGTCCCCCGGTCCGAAGTGACCGACGAGACCGTCATCGCCTATTACAACCGCCTGTTCGGCGATCGCGACCCGGTCGCCGAGCCGGGCACCGCGACCGGCACGCCCGGCGACTGGTGGACCGTCTATGCGCTCGCGCCCGACATCTTCAAGCATGCGGTCGACGGCTTCGCGGTCTATCGCCATCCGGCGCGCAAGATCGACCCGGTGCTGCGCGAGCTCGGCCAGACGCGCGCGGGCTGGGTGAAGGGCAGCCAGTTCGTCTTTTCGCAGCATTGCAAGTCGCTGCGCGGGCTCGGCGTGTCCGACGAGAAGATCGCCGCCATCCCGCATTGGGCGGTCGCCGACTGCTTCGACGAGCAGGAACGCGCCGTGCTCGCCTATGCCGACTGCCTCAGCCAGGCGGGCGGCCGCGTCCCGCTCGCGGTGTTCGACAAGCTCAAGAGCTTCTGGGACGACGAGCAGATCTTCGAATTCACCTACATCACCTGCCTTTACGACATGCACGCGGTGATCACCCGCGCGCTGCGCATGGAATATGACGCGCGCGAGGAGCCGATCGTCGAGATCGCGGCGCCCGAGGGCTTCAACGCCGCCGACTTCCTGAGCGCCCCGGCGCGCAAGCCCGAATGACCGGGCGAAAGGGTCGTACGAAGAGACGCGGAGCCAACCGTCAAGTTAATTGACGGTTGGCTCCGAACATGCTAGGAATCGTGCCGAGAGGATGGCGATGCAATTCTATAATTCGGTCGGCCCCAACCCCCGCGTCGTGACCCTGTTCATGGCGGAAAAGGGGATCGACATCCCCACGGTCGAGGTCGACCTGCGCGGCGGCGAGAACCGGCGCGCGCCCTATAACAGCGCGGTGAACCCCGCCGGGCAGACCCCCGCGCTCGCGCTCGACGACGGCTCGGTGCTGACCGAGATCACCGCGATCTGCGAATATCTGGAGGAGCTGTTTCCCGCGCCGCCGCTGATCGGCACCACGGCCGAGGAACGCGCACGCACGCGCATGTGGGTGCGCCGCGTCGACCTCAAGATCTGCGAGCCGCTCGCCAACGGCTTCCGCTTCGCCGAAGGGCTGCCGCTGTTCGAATCGCGGATGCGCTGCGTGCCGGAGGCGGCGCCGGGGCTGAAGGCGATCGCCCAGGACGGGCTGCGCTGGCTCGATCCACTGATCGCCGGGCGCGACTTCATCGCCGGCGACCGGCTGAGCCTCGCCGACCTGCTGCTTTTCGCCTTTCTCGATTTCGGTGCCACGGTGGGTCAGCCGCTCGACCCCGCCTGCGCCAACATCGCGCGCTGGTTCGCGGGGATGAAGGCCCGCCCCGGCGCCAACCCGAACTGACTACAGCCGATTGCACGAAGGAGACGGATCATGGCTGCAACCAATAAGGAATTCGAATTTCGCGGCGTCAACCACCTGGCGCTGGTATGCAAGGACATGGCGAAGACGGTCGAATTCTATCGCGACGTCCTCGGCATGCCGCTCGTCAAGACGCTCGACCTGCCGGGCGGGCGCGGACAGCATTTCTTCTTCGACCTCGGCAACGGCGACAGCCTCGCCTTCTTCTGGTTCCCCGAAGCGCCCGAGGCGGCGCCCGGCATCGCGGCGCCCGAGGCGCTGCCGACCCGCGGCAACTTCATGTCGGCGCACGGGTCGATGAACCACATCGCCTTCAACGTGCCCGCCGAGAAGTTCGAGGAATATCACCAGCGGCTGATCGACAAGGGCATCGACGTCACGCCGATCCTCAACCACGACAATTCGGAAACGCAGGTCGCCGACAGCTTCGACGACAGCGTCTATGTCCGCTCGATCTATTTCTTCGACCCCGACGGCGTCTGCCTCGAATTCGCGGCGTGGACGATGGCGAACGGCGAGTTCACCGACGCCGACGTCGCGCACGACCCGCGCCAGGCCGACGGCACCCGGCGCGAGGGATTCGTCCTGCGCAACAAGGCGCTGGCGGCGAACGACGCGGCGCTGGCCGGCGAGATGACGCCCGCCGAATAGGCCCCGTCGATTTGGGAATCCCCTGTGGCCCGGCCGCGCGCCGGGCCCTTTTTTTTTGGCGATTATATCGTTTGCAAATATGAGGCAGGCGTCCCGCCCTCCCCAGCCTTCGTCATGCTGAACTCGTTTTCAGCATCCATGGCCGGATATCTCCTTGTACGCCGCGCTCGCTTCGGGGGCAGGCCAATGGCCCCCCGGATCGGGTCCGGGGCAGGCTCTGAAACAAGTTCGCAATCATCCCCTTCCGACACGTGAGCGTTCCCCGGCGAAAGCCGGGGTCCAGATGGCACAGCGCTGCCTCGCATGGACCCCGGCTTTCGCCGGGGATCACCAGCGTCCCTGTCTCAGGGGTATAATGAGGAGAATAGTTCCTCGGTATTGGCAAAACGATATAAACACTTTTTTGGGTGGCCATCGAACGCCAAATCGTCGCCCCCGCGAAGCCTGAAGGCTGACGCCGGCGCGATGGCGGCCCCGGCTTTCGCCGGGACGACGGAAATCGGTCCCCGCCATGACGCCGTCAGGGTCGGAAAGCCTTTATCCCACCGCGCGGTCGCGGCCTTCCCAATAGGGCGCGCGCAGTTCGCGGCGCAGCACCTTGCCCGACGGGTTGCGCGGCAGCGCGTCGATGATGTCGACGCTTTTTGGCGCCTTGTAGGCGGCGATGCGCTCGCGCGCCCAGGCGATGACGTCGTCGGCCGCCACCTCGGCGCCGGGCGCCGGGACGATCAGCGCCTTCACCGCCTCGCCCCACCTGGCGTCGGGAACCCCGATCACCGCGACGTCGGCGACGCCGGGGCAGCCCATGATCGCGCTTTCCACCTCGGCCGGATAGACATTCTCGCCGCCCGAGACGATCATGTCCTTGATCCGGTCGTGGACGAAATAATAGCCGTCGGCGTCGCGATAGCCGACGTCGCCGGTGTGCAGCCAGCCGTCGACGACCGTCTCGGCGGTCGCTTCGGGCCGGTTCCAATATTCCTTCATCACGATGTCGCCGCGGATCGCGATCTCGCCGATCTCGCCGTCGCCGAGCGGCCGGCCCTCGCCGTCGAGGATCGCCATCTCGGCCCCCGGCCACGGCTGGCCGCAGGAGGTCAGCTTGCCCGGCAGGTCGTGCGCCGCGGGCGACAGATAGGAGCCGCCCCCCGCCGATTCGGTCATGCCGTAGAATTGCACGAAGTCGCAGCCGAAGACGGCGCGCGCGCGGCGCAGCACATCCTCGGCGATCGGCGAGGCGCCATAGGCGATCGAGCGCAGCCGCGCATAGTCGCCCGTCTCCGCCCCCGGCTGCTGCAGCATCATCTGGATCATCGCGGGCGCGAGGAAGGCGTGCGCGACGCGTTCCTCGCTCAGCATCGCGATCGCATCGCCCGCGGCGAAATCCTTGACCAGCACCAGCCGCCCGCCCTGCGCGAGGCCGGAGAAGCTGACGTTCGTCCCCGCGACATGGAACAGCGGCATGACGATCATCACCGTCTCGTCCTCGTCATAGGCGAAGCCGTCGATCTCGGTCGCCATCTCGAGGAAGCGGCGATAGGTCCGGTTCGCCAGCACCACGCCCTTCGGCCGCCCGGTCGTGCCGCTGGTATAGAGCTGGAGCACGTCGTCGCCGAGCTGCGGCTCGTCGGCGGGTGGCGTCGCGGGCGCGTCGCCGATCCAGGCGTCGAGCGATTCGAACGCCGGATGCGCGCCATAGAGCGCGACGAGGCGCGGCGGGTTCGGCAGTCCGGCGACCGCCGCCAGCGCGGTGTCGAAGAAATCCTCGCCGACGAACAGCAGCTTCGGCCCGGCATCACCCAGGATGAATTCGATCTCGCCCGCCGCGAGCCGGCAGTTGATCGGCGCAAGGCAGGCGCGCGCCCGCGCGGTGCCGAAGAAGAGCGGATACCAGGCGTCGTGATTCTTGGTCAGCACCGACACGCGGTCGCCCGGCACGACCCCTGCGGCGATCAGCGCGTGCGCCACGCGGTTCGACTGCGCGTCGAGTTCGGCGAAGCGGGTCTCGCGGTCGCCGAACTTCACCGCGACCGCGTCGCCGCGCTTGCGCGCCTGCGCCGCCGGTATGTCGGCCAGCGTGCGGATGGCATCCAGGTCAATCATTTCGCTCTCCCACCGTCACTTTGATCTTGAGTTAGATAGAATACTAAGTAAATATTTGACTAGTCCAAAAAGAGAGGATTTGCCTTGGTCGATCACCCCATCCTGCCGACAACCATCGTCGGAAGCTACCCCCAGCCGGACTGGTTGATCGACCGCGAGCGGCTCAAGGCCAGCCTGCCGCCGCGTGTGCGCGCCGAAACGCTGTGGCGCATCCCCGATCCGTGGCTCGCCGACGCGCAGGAAGCCGCGACGCTGATGGCGATCCGCGACCAGGAGGAAGTCGGCATCGACATCGTCGGCGACGGCGAGATGCGGCGCGAAAGCTATTCGAACCGGCTCGCGACCGCGCTGTCGGGGATCGACCGCGAACGGCACGGCACCGCGATCGACCGCACCGGCAACGCGAATCCGGTGCCGCTCGTCTCCGGCCCGATCCGCCGCGTCGCGCCGATCGAGGCACAGGACGCCGCCTTCCTGCGCCGCCATTCGACGAAGCCGGTGAAGCTGACCCTCCCCGGCCCCTTCACCATGACCCAGCAGGCCGAGAACGGCTATTATCCCGACGCGCGGTCGCTGGCGATGGACTATGCCGACGCGGTCAATGCCGAGGTGCGCGACCTGTTCGCCGCCGGGGTCGATGTCGTCCAGCTCGACGAACCCTATCTCCAAGCGCGCGCGGGCGAAGCGCAGGGCTATGCGATCGAGGCGATCAACCGCGCGCTCGACGGGGTCGAGGGCATGACCGCGCTCCACATCTGCTTCGGCTATGCGATGGTCCACCACGGCGCGGGGGCGACCGGACCCAAGCCGAAGGCCTATGATTTCCTCGCCGAGCTCGAAGCCTCCGACATCGACGTCATCTCGATCGAGGCGGCGCAGCCGGGGCTCGACCCCGCGATCCTCGCCGAGCTGCCGTCCAAGACGATCATGTATGGCGTCCTCGACCTCTCGATTCCCGAGGTCGAGACCCCGGAGGTCGTCGCCGGCCGCATCCGCGAGGCGCTGCGCTACGTCGACGCCGACCGGCTGTGGATCGCCCCCGACTGCGGGATGAAATATCACAGCCGCGAGCATTCGCTGGCCAAGCTCAAGGCGATGGTCGACGGCACGGCGCTGGCGCGCGCGGAACTGAAATAGCTTTGCCGTTCCCGCGAAAGCGGGAATCCAGGGTTGGATCAGCCGACGCGCACCCTGGATCCCCGCTTTCGCGGGGATGACAAGGCGTTATTGCGCCGCAAATCACCCGTCGACGAATTCCGTCAGCAGCGGCACCACCACCTCGGGCGCCTCGATCGTGGTCAGATGCCCCGCGCCGGGCACCACCGCCAGCCGCGCGCCGGGAATCGCATCGGCGATCTCCTGATGATGCGCGCGGCTGGTGATGCCGTCCTTCTCGCCCCAGACCAGCAGCGTCGGCACCGCGATCTCGCCGAGCCGCGGGCGGCTGTCGATGCGCGCCATGATCGCGCGCTGCTGCGCGAGGAAGGTGTCGGCGCCGGTGTCGGCCGCCATCCGCCGCGCGATACCGAGCAGCCGCTCGTCGCCGCGCTTCTCCTCGGGGAAGAGGATCGGGATGCGTTCCTCGACCACCTGGTCGAAGCGCCCGCTTTCCACCAGGTCGATATAGCCCTGCCGCCGCGCCGTCTGCGCCGGGCCGTCGGCCGAGGCGAGCGTCGACAGCAGCGCGAGCCGGGCGACGCGTTCGGGCGCGCGGCGCATCACCTCGAAGGCGACGAAGCCGCCCATCGCGTGCGCGATCAGCGCGAAGCGCGGCGGGGCGTTGTCGAGCAGCCGCTGCGCGAAATCCTCGATCCGGTCGTCGCTGCGATTGTCGGCGAGGATGACCTCGCGGTCGGCCCACGCGCCCAGCAGCGGCTGCCAGACGGCGTCGGTCAGAAGCTGGCCGGTGATGAGGACGATGGGGAGAGTCATGGTCTGAATTCCTGAAGCATCGGGGTTCATACCACCCGATGCAGCAACGCTTCACCCGCGCCGAGCCGGCGGATATTCTCGTGCGCGACCGACAGGCTGCGCACCAGCGTCTCGGGCGTCAGCCACGCGATATGCGGCGCGAGCACGACGTTGGGCAGCGCCAGCAGTGGATCGCCCGGCGCCACCGGCTCGCGGTCGAACACGTCGAGCCCGGCGCCGCGCAGATGCCCCGAGGCAAGCGCCTCGACCAGCCGCGCCGCATCGACCAGCTCGCCGCGCGCGGTGTTCACCAGCACCGCGCCTTTCTTCATCGCCAGCGGATCGACGGCGCCGCGCGTCTCGTCGGTCAGCGGCATGTGCAGCGAGACGATGTCGGCCTCGGCGACGATGCGCTCCAGCGGCCAATAGTCGTAGGGCGCGTCGCGGCGGCTGCGCGCCGTGTAGACGACCCTGGCGCCCAGCGCCGCGAGCACCGGCGCTAGCAACTGCGCCGAATGGCCGAAACCGACCAGCCCGACCGTGCGCCCCGCCACCTCGCCGACGCTGTCGAGTTCGGCCGGGTCGGCGCTCCACCCCTCCCCGGCGCGCGTCCGCGCGTCGAAGAAGCAGGTGCGGCGCAGCACCGCCATCATCAGCGACAGCGCCATCTCGGCGACCGCCTGGCTGTTGGTGCCGGGCATGTTGCACACCGCGACGCCGTGGCCCTGCGCCGCGTCGAGCGCGATCGTGTTGACGCCGACCCCCAGCTTCTGGATCAGCTTCAGCTTCGGCGCCGAGGCAATGAAGTCGGGCGTGACGGGAGTCAGGACGTGGAGCAGCGCGGTGATGTCGGGCGCCACCGCGCCGAGCGGTGCCGCCTCGTCGACATGCACCACGACGCCGGGGCCAAAGACCGCGTCGACCGCGTCGCGGAATCCGGGGCTGGGGCGCGCGTGGAGGACGATCATGCCGCGACGGTCCCGATCGGCGCGGCAAAGGCGCCGAAGCCCGCGAACACCGCGTCGGCGCCCATCGCCTCCTCGATCCGCAGCATCTCGTTCCACTTCGCCATGCGTTCGGAACGGGTGAAGCTGCCGACCTTGAGCTGGCCCGCGTCCCAGCCGGTCGCGAGATGCGCGATGGTGACATCCTCGCTCTCGCCCGAGCGCGCCGAGACGATCGCGCCCCAGCCGCGCGCCACCGCCGCGTCGAGCGCGGCCTTCGCCTCGGTCACGGTGCCGACCTGATTGACCTTGATCAGCGCCGCGTTGCACACCGCCGCCTCGCCCGCGCGTTCGACGCGCTCCGCATTGGTGACGAGCACGTCGTCGCCGATGATCTGCACCCGGTCGCCGATCGCCGCGGTCACCGCCGCCATCGCCGTCCAGTCATCCTGTCCCGCCGGATCCTCGATCGACAGGATCGGATAGCGTTTCGCCCATTCGACGATCCGCGCCGCCATCTGCTCGCTCGTCAGCCGCCCGTCGTCGAGCGCGAGGCTGTAGCCCGATGCGTCGCCCAGCTCGTTCGCGGCGATGTCGAGCGAGATGAACACCTCCTCGCCCGCGCGGTGCCCGCTCGCCTCGATCGCCCTGGTCAGCGTGTCGAGCGCATCCTCGTTCGAGTCGAAATTGGGCCACCAGCCGCCTTCGTCGGCGACCCCCGACAGCGGACCCTTCGCCTCCATCAGGCGGCCCGCGGCGCGATAGACGTCGTCGGTGATCTCGAGCGCGCGGCGGAAGCTGCCCGCCTTCGGGCACATCACCATGAAATCCTGCACGTCGGTTCGCCGTCCCGCGTGCGCGCCGCCGCCGAAAATCTGGATTTCGGGCAGCGGAATGCGCACCGGACGCCTGCCCGCCAGATAGCGCCACAGCGGCTCGCGCGCATCGGCCGCGGCCGCGTGGAGCACCGCCATCGACACCGCGACCACTGCATTGGCGCCGAGCCGCGCCTTGTTCGGCGTCCCGTCGAGGTCGCACAGCGCCTTGTCGACCGCCGCCTGATCGCGCGCGTCCATGCCGGCGATCGCCCCCGCGATCTCGGCGCCGATTCCGGCGACCGCGCCATTGACGCCATAGCCACCGAATGCCGTGCCGCCGTCGCGCAGGTCGATCGCCTCATGCGCCCCGCGCGAGGCGCCCGCCGGCGCGATCGCGCGGCCGACCGCGCCCGATTCGAGCAGCACCTCGGCCTCGACGGTGGGCCGGCCGCGCGAATCCCAGAGCTGGCGGCCGGTGACGGAGGCGATACGCGAGGTCATGCAAAAGTCCTTTTCCAGTTGGCGACGAGTGCGTCGACGGGCGCGGGATCGCGCAGCAGCGCCCGCGCCTGATCGCGCACGACGCGCTTGTGTTCGGGGTCGGTCAGATAGGGGGCGGGCGACTTGCCCTCGACGCGCGCGAGCAGCAGCGCGGAGGTGAGCCGGCCGGCGCGCAGCAGCAGCCCGTCCGGCGCTTCCCAGTCGATGCCGGCGCGATAGGCCGCGACCAGCGCCACCGCCGCATCGCCCAGCCGCGCATCGTCCAGCCACACCGCCTTGAGCAGCAGGTGCGTCGTGCAGAAGGCGAGGTCGAAGGCCGGATCGCCATAGACCGCGCATTCGGCATCGAGGAACACCGGGCCGTCGGCGGCGACGAGGATATTCTTGGGACTGACGTCGCCATGTACCAGCGCGATCTTCGTCGCCGACAGCGCGTCGGCGAGGTCGCGCAGCACCGGCGCCAGCTCGGCGTCGTGATCGGCGACGTGCAGCAGGAAGGGATCGACGCGCAGCGCGCGGAACATCGCCTGGGTCGGAAAGGCGTCGCGGTCAGCGGCGCTGTTCGCGGTCGCGGCGTGCACCGCGGCGATCCGCGCGCCCACCATCGCCGCGAAATCCGCATCGACGCGTCCCGCGATCAGTTCGTCCTTCCACACCGGGCAATCGGGCAGGAAGCGCATCGCGAAGCCGTAGTGCGGCAGCTCGGCGAGCACCTCGGGCGCGATGCGCGGATCGACGCCGCGCGCGCGCTTCAGCCAGCGCACCTCGCTCGCGCCGCGCTCTACCGGCGCGTGCCACTCGGCGGCGACGCGGAGCTGTTCGAGCGGGCGTTTGACGACGATCGGCCCCGCCGCCGTCTCGACCTTCCACACGTCGCATGATACGCCGCCGGTCAGCGGTTCGAGCGCCGGCGCCTCCGTCCCGATCAGGCCGGCGCCGCGCAACCCTTCGACGATGTCGGCGCCGGCCGTGTCCACTTACAGCTTCTCCCGGATCCACGCGCCGACGAGGTCGGCGGCATTCTGCCGCTCCTCGATCGAATCCTCGAAATAATGCGCACCCTTGATCAGTTCGAGCTGCTTGTCGGTCGATCCGAGGAAATCGAAGATCTTGCGCGCATCGCTCGGGAAGACGCCGGTGTCGGCGGTTCCCTGGACGACCAGCGCCGGGGTGTCGTGCTTGGCGAGGTGCGGCTGGCCCTGGCAGGGCGAGGTTTCGAGGCTCCACATGTTGAGCCACGTCCGAATCGTGTTCGCGCGGCCGATGCTCGGCGAGCGGTTAGCGATCGCGGGGTCGCCGCGATAGCACCAGTTGGGCTTGCGGTCCGACGGGTCGATCGCCGGATCGACGCAGCGGATGTCGCCCCAGCAGCGGAACATCGGGAAAATCCGGTCGGGGATTCCGGCATCGTTGAGCCGCTTCAATTCCGCCTTCGCCCAGTCGGTGATCCGCTGGTTGCGCGCGCGCTGCGCGGCGCGATACTTGGCGATGAATTCGTCCGAATAGGGCGGGCCGTTGTCGGGGTTGAACGGATCGAGTTCGGGGTCGGTCAGCGTCGGATCATTCTCGTCGATCACCGACGCGTCCATCCAGTCGGTCAGCACCTCCGGGCGTCCCTGGTGCGCGTTGAAGCTGATGTAGAGGTCGCCCTTCACCAGTTGCGCGAGCGCATCCTGCCCGGCGGAGGGAAGCCGGTCGGTCAGCGTCGGCGCGATCGCTTCGGCCTGATAGGCCCCCATCAGCGAGCCGCCGCCCGAATTGCCGAGGATGACGATCTGTTCGACCCCGGCCTCTTCCTTCAGCCACTTCATCCCGACGCCGATGTCGAGCACCGCATGTTCGAGCAGGAACTGGTCCTCCATCCCGCGATAGCGCGTGTTCCAGCCGAGGAAGCCGAAGCCCTGCCGCGCGAAATAGGGCGCGATATAATGTTCGGAGAAATCGACGTTGTAATGGGTGGCGATGATCGCGACCTTCGGGCGCTTGCCCGCCTCGGTCCAGTAGATGCCCTGGCACGGATGCCCGCCGGCCTGGATGCGCGGCGCGGTCGGCGACACCCTTCCGATGAATTGCGCGTCCAGTCCTTCGATCCCGTTCGGGTCCATTAGTTTCTCTCCTGCTGGTTATATCTCACCATCGTCATCCCGGACTTGATCCGGGATGACGAAAGTGGGGAACATATCAACGGCTGACCTCGAAAGGCAGTTCATAGCCTTCCAGCCCGGCGCGGATCGCCCTTTTGTCGATCTTGCCGGTGGGGCCGAGCGGGATGGCGTCGACGAACAGCACGTCGTCGGGCATCCACCATCTGGCGATCTTGCCGTCGAGAAAGGCCTTGAGGTCGTCGGCCGAAGCCGTCGCGCCGGGTTTCAGTTCGCACAGCAGGATCGGCCGTTCGTCCCATTTGGGGTGCGCGACGCCGACCACCGCGGCGTTGGCGACCGCATCGTGCCCCATCGCGATATTCTCGATCTCGATCGAGCTGATCCACTCGCCGCCCGATTTCACCACATCCTTGGCGCGGTCGGTGATCTGCATATAGCCTTCGGCGTCGATCGTGCTGACGTCGCCGGTATCGAAGAAGCCTTCTTCGTCGAGCACGTCGCCGCCCTCACCGCCGAAATAGCCCGCCGCAATCGTCGGCCCCTTGATCATCAGCCGTCCGGGCGTCCGGCCGTCGTGCGGCAGGCGGTTCCCCGCATCGTCGACCAGCTTCATCTCCAGCCCGCAGAGCAGCCGGCCCTGCTTCAGCTTGTACGCCATCTGCTTGGCGTCGGACTTTGCCGCGACCGACGCGTTCGGGACCGAAACGGTACCGAGCGGCGAGGTCTCGGTCATCCCCCAGCCCTGGATGACGTCGACGCCATAATCGTCGCGGAAGGTGCGGATGATCGATTCGGGGCATGCCGATCCGCCGATCGTCACGCGCTCCAGCGTCGTGAAGCGCTTGCCGTTCTCCTGCATATATTGCAGCAGCATCTGCCACACGGTCGGCACCGCGGCCGAATAGGTGACGCCCTCCTGCTCGATCAGGTTGTAGATCGATTCGCCGTCCATCCGCTGCCCCGGCAGCACCAGCTTCGCACCGACCGCGGGCGCCGAATAGACGACGCCCCAGGCGTTGGCGTGGTACATCGGCACGACGAGCAGCACCGTGTCGCGCGCCGAAAGCGCGAGCGCGTCGCGCTGCAAGGTCATCAGCGCGTGGATGTAATTGGAGCGGTGCGAATAGAGCACGCCCTTCGGATTGCCCGTCGTCCCGCTGGTGTAGCAGAGACCGCAGGCGGCATTCTCGTCGAAATCCCCCCACGCATAGTCAGCCGGATGATCCGCGATCCAGTCGTCGAAGGCGACGGCGGGAAAGCTCGTCTTCGGCAGCGAGGCCGCATCGCAGAAGAAGATCACCTTCTCGATCGACGGCACCTGCGGCAGCAATTCCTCGACAAGGTCGGCGGTCGCCGGGTCGGCGATCAGCAGCCGGTCGCCGGCATGGTTCGCAATATAGGCGATCTGTTCGGGAAACAGCCGCGGATTGAGCGTGTGGAGCACCGCCCCCATCCCCGCCGCGCCGTACCAGGCGGCAAGGTGGCGGGCGCCGTTCCAGCCCATCGTCGCGACGCGGTCGCCGGGCGCGATGCCCTCTGCGGCGAGCGCGTTCGACACGCGCCCGGCGTCGGCGTGGACGGCGGCATAGGTGGACCGGGTGACGCGCCCCTCGGCATCGCGCGACACGATCTCGCGCGCGCCGTGCCAGGCGGCCGCATGATCGATGATGCGATCGACGGTCAGCGGCACATTCTGCATCAGTCCGTCCATGGGCCCGCGGTCCTCCCTCGTTGGTCCGGCCTCCTTGCATCCCCGGCCGGTAAAAGCATAGTATACTAAGTATCTCCGGTTTGCAACGCCGCTCTGCCTTGCTTCGCCCCGTCCCTTCTTCTAGCGTCGCGCCGCCGGCGTCCGACCGGGAAACAGGGGTTCATCGCGGCATTCCATGCGCACCAATCAGCTCATCATCGCACTATTCCAACGCTTCTGCTGGCTCGACGAAGGGTTGCAGTCGCGGCTTCACGATCGCGGCTGGCCCGACATCAGCCGGCCGCAGTCGATGATCATGACCAACATCGCCAGCGGCATCGTGCGCCCGTCGGACATCGCGCGCAACCTCGGCGTGTCGCGTCAGGCGATCCACAGCACGATCAACCAGATGGTCCGGCTCGGCGTCGTCCGGCTGGAGGTCGACCCGCGCGACCGCCGCCACATGATCGTGTCGCTCACCGAACTCGGCGCGCGGATGCGCCGCGACGCACAGCGCGCGATGGACGCGCTCACCGGCCAGCTCGCCGAAAAGCTGGGGCAGGATCGCTTCGACGCGCTGCTCGAAGCGCTCGAGGCCGACTGGGGCGACAATATCGAGCGCCGGCCCGCCGTCGAGCGCGCCTGAAGTCCTAACCCGCCAGTGCGGCTGCGACCGCGACCAGCCGCGCCGCGGTCATGTCGACCAGCGACGCGGGCAGCGCATCCTTCAGCGCGCCTTCGGCGTCGAACGCCGCATGGGCGTTCGGCACCAGCACCTGTTCGGGAATCACCAGCGTCTGCACGGTCGAAAGGATCTGGCGCAGGTGCGCGAGCGCCCGCAGCCCGCCGAACGGGCTGATCGATGCCGCCATCACCGCCGTCGCCTTGCCGCGATAGGCGGTCAGCGCGACGAGCCCCTCGTCGCCGGTCGGGCGCGACGCCCAGTCGATCGCGTTCTTGAGCAGCGGCGGCACCGAACCGTTATATTCGGGCGACACGAACAACAGCCCGTCCTGCGCCGCGAACAGCTGCTTGAGGCGCAGCGCGTCGGGCGGAAAGGCCTCCGCCTCCAGCGCCGCCGAATAGAGCGGCAGGTCGAAGGTCGCCAGATCGACCTCGACCACCTCGGCGCCGTGCGCCGCGAGCCGGGCCGCGGCGAGCCGGGCGAGCGCACGGTTGAACGATCCGGCGCGCGTGCTGCCGGCGATGACTGCGATATGGGTCATGGTCCCTCCCGATCGAAATTGGTTAGTGTTCTAACCTTCAATCGGGGCGGGGGCAACCGCCGACAAACGGATCAGGCGCTGGCGTCCGACAGGATCGTCAGCTTCGCCGTCTCGTCGGCGAGGTTGGCGATGACGCGGCGCATCAGTGCCTGCAACTGCGCGACCTCATCGTCGCTCATCCCGCGCGTCGCGATCTGGTGCACCTCGGCGTTGATCGGCGCGAGCAGGATTTCCAGCTTCTTCGCGTGCGGGGTCAGATAGATGAAGGTCTTGCGCCGGTCCGCGTCGGTCTTGCGGCGCGTGATGAAGCCGGCCTTCTCCAGCCCTTTCAGCGCGACCACCGTCGTCGGCTCGCGCATCCCGACCCGCTCGCTCAACTCGCGCTGGGTGATGCCGTCCTCGCGCCACAGCTGGCGCAGGAAGCGCCACTGTCCCGACGACACGCCGTGCGACAGCGTGCCGCGTTCGAGCAGGCGCGAAAAGGAGCGAAAGGTGATGCGGGCGAGATAGCCGATGCTGTTTTCCGGATTGGTGAAATATTCGGCCGGATAGCGCAATGTCGGATTCGTCTTGGCCAATGCTCTTCCCCCCAATCGGTCCGCGGGCGCGCGGACCCTGCCTGATCGAACGAACCTGAAACCGACCGTAGGGGCCTATGATTCGTCCGGCAATAGTTTCGGCGCGCCGGCAGGGTTGGACAGCGCCGCCGATCCGATATACTTAGTATCCTAAGTTCAAAGGATGAGCCATGCTAAAATTCGATCGGCTGACCGCGACCGCCGCACCGCTCCCACTCGCCAATGTCGACACCGACATGGTCATACCGGCGCGTTACATGACGTCGCTCACCCGCGACGGGCTGGGCCGCCACCTGTTCCACGAACTGCGCTACCGCGACGACGGCGCCGAGCGCGATTCGTTCATCCTCAACCGCGGCCCGTGCCGGAACGCGCAGATATTGATCGCCGACCGCAATTTCGGCTGCGGCTCGTCGCGCGAGCATGCGGTGTGGGCGCTCACCGATTTCGGCATCCGCTGCGTCATCGCGCCCAGCTTCGGCGACATCTTCGCGAACAATGCGCGCAAGAACGGGCTGCTGCTGGTCCGCCTTCCGGACGCGCTGTGCCAGCGGCTGCGCCGCGAGGTCGAACTGGCGCAGTTCGCGCCGATCACCGTCGACCTCGCCGAGCAGCGCATCGACCTCGCCTCCGGCGAATCGCTGGCCTTCGCCGTCGATCCCGATGACCGGCGCACGCTGATGGAGGGGCTCGACGACATCGACCGCACGCTGCGCCACGCCGCCGCGATCGCCCGATTCGAGACCGCCCGCGCGGCGCGTTCGGTCGGGGATTCGTGAATATTCCGGTTTCGACGGAGTCATCCTTTCCTTCGGCATGCTGAACCTGTTTCGGCATCCATGCCCCCGGAAACAAGTTGACGATCATCCCGGTCCGACACGGAATCGTCCCCCCGGCGAAAGCCGGGGTCCGTGCGGGGCGGCGCTACGCCATCCGGGCCCCGGCCTTCGCCGGGGAACAGGCTCTTGCCTGACCGATGGGCATATAGGCCAAAGGCGATGAGGGTGGAGCAGCGAAGCTGAACGCCGGCGCACCGCTCAGCGCGGCGCGTCGAGGTCGTCGGGCGCGGCGATCGCGCCCGCCACCGCGCTCGCCGCCGCAAGCGCCGGGCTCATCAGGTGGGTGCGGCCGCCGCGCCCCTGGCGATTCTCGAAATTGCGGTTCGACGTCGCCGCGCAGCGCTCGCCGGGACGCAGCCGGTCGGGGTTCATCCCGACGCACATCGAGCAGCCCGGCTCGCGCCAGTCGAAGCCCGCGGCGCGGAAGACGGCGTCGAGGCCCTCCGCCTCGGCCTGCCGCTTGACCAGCCCCGATCCGGGCACCGCCATCGCGCGGACGTGCGGCGCGACGCGGCGCCCGCGCAGCACCGCGGCGGCGGCGCGCAGGTCCTCGATCCGGCTGTTGGTGCAGCTGCCGATGAACACGCGGTCGAGCCGCTGCCCGGCGATCGGCTGCCCGGGCGTCAGGTCCATATAGGCGAGCGCCCGCGCCGCGGCGGCGCGCGCCTCGGCGCTGGCGAAGCGCGCCGGGTCGGGGACGTGGCCGCCGATTCCGACCACCTGTGCCGGATTGGTGCCCCAGCTCACCATCGGACCGACGGCGGCGGCATCGACCCACAGCTCATGGTCGAAATGCGCGCCCTCGTCGCTCGCCAGCACGCCCCAGCGCGCCAGCGCCGCGTCCCACGCCGACCCCGCCGGTGCGGCCGGGCGCCCCTTCAGATAGGCATGGGTCGTCGCATCGGGCGCGATCAGCCCGGCGCGCGCGCCCATTTCGATGCTGAGGTTGCACAGCGTCATCCGCGCCTCCATCGACAGCGCGCGGATCGCCGACCCGGCATATTCGATGACATGCCCGGTCGCGCCGTCGACCCCCAGCATCGCGAGCAGGTGGAGCGCGAGATCCTTCGCGTGGACGTGCGGCGCCAGCACGCCGTCGACCGTGATCCGCATGTTGCGCGAGCGGCGCTGGCGGATCGTCTGCGTCGCGAGCACATGCTCGACCTCGCTCGTCCCGATGCCGAAGGCGAGCGCGCCGAAGGCCCCGTGAGTCGAGGTGTGGCTGTCGCCGCAGACGATCGTCATCCCCGGCTGCGAGCGCCCCTGTTCGGGGCCGACGACATGGACGATGCCGTTGCGCGGGTCGCCCATCGCGAACTGCTCGACGCCGAAGCGCGCGCAATTGTCGGAAAGCGCCTCGATCTGCGCGCGCGCCTGGCCGTCGGCGACCGCGGCGGGCCCGCCCGCCTGCCCTTCGGTCGGGACATTATGATCGGAAAGCGCGAGCGCCAGTGCAGGCCGCCGCACCGGCCGCCCGGCGGCAGCAAGCGCGGAGAAAGCCTGCGGCGAGGTCACCTCGTGCAGCAGGTGCAGGTCGATGTAGAGCAAGGTCTCGCCATCGTCCTCGGCGACGACGTGCGCGTCCCATATCTTGTCGTAGAGCGTGCGCGGCGCGATCATCGGCGGGCAGCCTTTCCGCGCCGGGCGCGCGCGGCGAAGCGACTCGGGCGCAGCGCGCGCCGGGCCGCCGCCATCCTTTCATCGCCGCCTTTCGATTCTCGCACCGCCGCGCTCCCCCGACGCGCATCCCGCCCACTGGGCGGAGTCGCGCAAAATACTTAGATATCTAACTTGTAGCCAATCCACCCCCGATGTAGCAAGCGCTTTTCCGGGGATTTCCCCTTTTTCAGCCTGATAATACTTAGCACTTGAAGTATATTTTTCCTATGCTAATGGAGCCGTGGGACGTGAGGATCGCAGACCCGTCGGCGCCGGACACAGGCCGAGGCCGCATCGCGAGTGAAGAGGCAAAAAGCCCCCAGGACTCCCGTTCCACCAAGGCAGCGGCCGTATGACGGTCCGCCGCGCAAATGCGCGGGCGGGCGTGTGCGTCCGCCCATCAGGGAGGACATGATGAAAACCGCATTTCTGTTTCTTTCGGTCGCCGCCGTCGCGCTGACGAGCGCGCCCGCCCACGCCCAGTCGGCCGACGAAGGCGCTTCGGGCGGCGGCTTCGGCGACATCGTCGTCACCGCGCAGCGCCGCAGCGAGAGCGTGCAGGACGTGCCGATCTCGATCTCCGCTTTCAACAGCGAGATGGTCGAATCGAGCGGCAGCACCAATATCACCAGCCTCAACGGCATCGCGCCCAACGTCGTGCTGCAGACGCAGGGGCTGGTCGCCAACGTGCCGATGATCTCGATCCGCGGCATGAGCACGGCGGACCCCGATCCCAACGCCGACCCCAAGGTCAGCACGATCATCGACGGCGTCTACATCCCCTTCGTGTCGAGCACGATGCTCGACCTGTTCGACGTCGAGCGCATCGAGGTGCTGAAGGGTCCGCAGGGCGTGCTGTTCGGCAAGAACAACCTGGCCGGCACGATCAACGTCATCACCGCGCGGCCGACCGACGATTTCGGCGGCGAGGCGCGGGTCACGCTCGGCTCGTTCGGGCTGAAGCAGTTCCGCGGCAAGCTCAATTCGGGCCGTTTCGCCGACGACGCGCTGGCGGCCAAGGTCTCGGTCAATTTCCGCGACTATAACGGTTACGCCCGCAACGTGATCACCGGCAACCGCCTCAACGGCGCCAATGTGAAGTCGGTGCGCGGCGCGCTCAACTTCGACCGGGGCGGCGCTTTCGATTCGACGATCGTCGCCGACTGGCTGAAGCAGAAGACCACCGGTCCGGCGCCGCACGTCCTCGACAATGGCGATGCCAACTGGGACCTGCTGCCCGACGTCGTCAAGACCGACGTCCGCAAGGCGGCGGTGCTGTTCGATCCCTATGCCAACACCGAAACCTATGGCGGGTCGTGGACCTCGAACCTCGACGTCGGCTACGGCACGATCACCTCGGTGCTCGGCTATCGCCACCTGACCTATGTCACGCGTGGCGACTTCGACGGGCTGATCGATCCCCGTCCGGCGCTCGACGTCATCCGCGATTTCTCGGGCGAATCGAGGAGCGGCGAGCTGCGCTATGTCTCGCCGGCGGGCGAGCCGGTCGATTTCGTCGTCGGCCTCTATTACCAGACCGACAAGTGGCGGCAGTTCAATACGGTGTTCGCGACCCCCACGACGACGACGTTGGCGCAGCTGCACCAGAACACCGAAAGCTATGCGGTGTTCGCGCTGGTCAACGCGCACCCCGCCGACGGGCTGACGCTGTCGATCGGCGGCCGCTTCAGCCATGACAGCAAGAAATACGACATCGCGACGCAGGTGCGCACGAACACCGCGTCGGTCGGGAACCTGACCGGGGACGCCTATACCCAGGCGGTGATGGCTTCCCTGCTCAGCGGCGCGCAGCTTTCGTCCTTCGCGACCAGCCTCAAGGCGTCGTGGTCCGAATTCACCCCGCGCCTGACCGCCGAATATCGCGTTTCGCCGAGCGCGATGGTCTATGCCAACTATTCGCAGGGCTACAAGGCGGGCGGCTTCAACTCGCGCGGCACGATCGCGGAGAATGTCGGCCCCTATAACCCCGAATATGTCAACGCCTTCGAAGTCGGCGCGAAGACCGACCTGTTCGACCGGCTGCTGCGCTTCAACGTCGCGGGCTTCGTCAACAATTATCGCGACCTTCAGGGGTCGGTGACGAAGATGGGCGCCGTCCGCGCGGAGAATATCACGACCAACATCGCCGCGGCGAAAATCTACGGCTTCGAGGTCGAGACGCTGCTGCGTCCGGCGGACGGCCTCACGATCGGGGCCAACCTCGCCTATCTCCACGCGCGCTATACCGATTTCTGCGCGGACACGAACGGCGTCTTCACCAACGGGGCGCCCGAACCCGGCCAGTGCGGTCCGGCGCAGCCGATCCTGATCAACGGCGTGCCCAACGGCACCTTCGCAGTCCCGACCGATTCGTCGGGTCTCGACCTCGCCAACGCGCCGAAGTGGAGCGGCAGCCTGGCGGTCGACTATGCGATCCCGATGTCGTTCGGCGAGATCAAGCTGCACAGCGACGCGCGCTATTCGTCGCGCTTCAACACCTGGGGCCGCAGCAACCTGCCCGGCTATTACCGCGACGAGGTCGTGCTGCTCAACGCGAGCATCGCGGTCGCGGGCGAGGACGACCGGTGGAAGGTCACCCTCTACGGCTCGAACCTCACCGACCAGAAGGTGATTTCGGGCGCGACCAACGCCGGCGCGACCCCGATCTCGCAATTCTATCAGCCGCCGCGCGAATTCGGGGTCGACTTCGCGGTCAAATTCTGACGGCCATGTCCCGCGGCGCCCCGACCGGCGCCGCGGGATTTTCTGTTTCTGCAAAAGGACCTATACGGGAGAGTCTGATGACCTGGGATCTGGATCGCCGCACGTTCGTCGGCATGGGGGCGCTCGCCACCGCGGGGCTGGCGCTGCCAGCCTATGCGAAGAACGGCCGGAAGCTGAACGTCCTGATGATCGTCACCGACCAGGAACAGAGCATCGCCAGCTATCCCAGGGGGCTGCTCGAAAAGCTGCCCGCGCACCGCGAGCTGCTCGAGCGCGGGATGCTGGTCGAAAACTATCACGTTCACACCACCCCCTGCACCCCGTCGCGCTCGACGATCTTCCAGGGGCACCACACCCAGCAGACGGGGCTGTTCCTCAACAGCGACAACGCCCCCTATCCGGTCGCGGCGGAGACGATGCCGACGCTCGGCCACATAATGCAGGCCGCGGGCTATTACACCAGCTACAAGGGCAAGTGGCACCTCAGCCGGATCAACTTCGACCGCAACTGGACGCGCATTCCGGGCGGCATCTATCCGACCACCGAACATGCGATGGAGAAATACGGCTTCCACGACTACGGCTTCGACGGCGAGGAGGTCGGGCTGACCTGGGACGGCTATCGCGCCGACCGGTTCGTCGCCGGAGACGCGGCGCGCTCGATCTTCGACTATGCGCAGCGCGACAAGGCGGGCGGCAAGCCCTGGTTCCAGGTCGTCGGGCTCGTCAATCCGCACGACATCATGTTCTATGACGCGACCGGCAAGCAGGCCGAAAGCCGCCCCGATCCGAACATCCTGGGGCCGCTGCGCCGCGAGCCGGGCGACCCGCTCTATGCGGTCGACAACAAGTTCGACCTGCCCGAAAGCTTCTACAAGGACGATCTGTCGGGCAAGCCCGAGGCGCATCGCGCGATCGTCCGCCTCAACGACCTCTTCTACGGCGCCATGCCCCACGACGACGAGGAAAGCTGGCACCGCTTCATCAACTATTATTACAACTGCCTGCGCGACGTCGACCGCAGCATCGGCCAGCTGCTCTGGGCGCTCAAGGAAAGCGGCCAGATCGACAACACGATCATCATCTACACCAGCGACCATGGCGAGCGCGCCGGCGCGCACGGGATGCGCCAGAAGGGCGCGACCATGTACCGCGAAGAGGTCAATATCCCGATGATCGTCGCCCACCCCGATTTCGCGGGCGGGCGCACGACACGCGGGCTGATGGGCGCGATCGACCTCGCCCCGACGCTGATGAGCCTCGCGGGGCTGTCGGCGGACGAGCAGAAGACCCGTTTCCCCGGCCTGCCCGGGCTCGACGTCTCGGGGCTGCTCGCGGCGCCCACCGCGCCGACCGAGCGCGACCGGCAGGGGCATCTCTTCAACTATGCGGTCGCCCATTATTGGGAGCCGACGTCGGTCGCGGCCGACCGCGCCGCCAACCTCCCGTCGGGCGAGCCCGATTACGGCAAGCGCTTCGATCTGTCGAAGCGCCGCCTGCACCGCGGCATCCACGATGGCCGCTACAAGTTCGCGCGCTATTTCGCGCCGGCGCATCACCACACGCCGACCGACTGGAAGACGCTGACTGCGATGAACGACCTCGAACTCTACGATACGAGCTCCGACCCCGGCGAGATGGTCAACCTCGCGAACGACCCGAAGCACAAGGCGACGGTGCTCCGGCTCAACAAGATGGTCAACGCGCTCGTCGCGCGCGAGGTCGGGGCCGACGACGGCCGCGAATATCCCGGGCCGACGGAGATGTACAACCAGCCCGCCTGACCCCCGCGCCCCTGCGATCGCTTCGGATCGGCGCCGGAATCGAGCGAATCCCGCTGGGCTTTGCCGGCGTCCGCCCGCAGCATCGCGGGCGTGAGCGACAGCGGCGGCCATATCCATCTCGTCCTGCCCGACCCGGTCGAGCGCGCGGCCTGTTTCCGGCTGCTGGCGCGCGGCGCCAATCGCGTGGTGCGCAGCTTCGCCAGCGCCGACGCCTGGCTGGAGGCGCAGGACGGTGCGCGCGGCGGCATCCTGCTGCTGCGCTGGCGCCAGCCCGGCCCGACGAGCGGCGCCGCGCTGCTCGACCGGATCGCCGGGCGCGGCGACCTCATCGCCTTCGTCGCCGCCGAGCGGCTCAGCTTCGACGAAGCGCGCGCGATCCTGCGCGCGGGCGCGCGCGACCTGCTGCCCGCGCCGCTCGACCCGCGGCTCGTCCGCCGCACGGTGGAGGCGGCGCTCGACGAGTGGCGCGAACGCGAACGCGCCGCCGCGCGGCACCGCGAGGCCGCCGCCCGCCTCGCCGCGCTGACCCCGCGCGAGCGCGACATATTGGAGGCGGTCGCCGCCGGGCTCGGCAACAAGGCGATCGCGCGGCGCTTAGACCTCAGCCCGCGCACCGTCGAGGTGCACCGCGCCAGCATGATGCGCCGCGCCGGCGCCGCCAGCGTCGCCGAGTTGCTGCGGCTGCATTTCACCGTCGAGCAGGAGGGCGCGCGCGGCGGCAATCCGGTCCATTTCGGCGCAGGCGCGGCCGGCGGTGCCGCGCCCCGCCTATAAGGAGATCGAACGGCGGTCCGCCCTTGAGTTGGTCCCCATCGGCGTCGCCGTTCGTCTGCACGGGCCCAACCCCACCTGGACCGTGCGTCCCACGCGTGCCGGCGGAGGAGGTTCCACCTCCGCCGGCCGCAACCTAAAGCGGCGTGCCGTAAATCTGCATCACGCCCAATCGTTCGGATTCATGGCTCGATGCTCTACCCCGCCACCAGCGCGCGCTGCTCGGCGCGGCCCATCGCCAGCAGGATCGGGTCCGACGCCTGCCGCTCGGCAAAGGCGGCCTTGCTCGTCAGCCCCTGCCAGCCGATGCCGATCAGCGCCTGCGCGATCGCGCCGCCCAGCGTGTCGCCGGGGCCCGGCAGGATGATGACGTCGGGCGCATATTCCTTCATCGCCACCTGCACCGACAGCGCGAAATCATAGGGCGCGAGGATCTGGTGTCCGAAGCTGTAGTCCCACAGCATCGCCGGGTCGGCCGAGAAGCGCCGCCAGATATGCCCGCGCCCATCGACCAGCGGCAGCGCGGGCCGGCCGAACAGCGCCGCCGGCAGTTCGGCACGCGCGCGTTCGGCGCTGCCCGCCATCAGCGGCGTGTGGAACGGCCCGTGCCCGGCGAGCCGCAGCGGGTCGCGGCCCGGCGTCGGCGGCGCCTCTGCCAGCAGCGCGGCGAGCCCGTCCTCGTTACCCGCGAACACCAGCATCCCGGCAAGGTCGATCGACAGCGCCAGCGCATGCCCCGGCCGCGCGTCGGTCGCGGCGGCGAGCGCGAGCAGCGTGTCGCGCAGCCCCGGCACCGGCCGCCAGTCCGCATCGACGATCTGGAGCAATATCTGCCCGCCCGGCCCGTGCGCCTGGCTGTTGAGCCCCATCGCATTGGCGATGCGGAAACCGTCGGCGACCGACACCGCACCGCCGATCGCGAGCGCGCTGTACCAGCCCATCGAATTGCCGAGCGCCGCGACGACGTCGTAGCGCTCGCGGTCGATGCTCAACCAGTCGAGCAGCGTCGCGGCATAGATCAGCGGCGCCGCGACGTCGCCGCGCATATGCGTCGCGACGCTGAAGCGGTCGGCGCCGTCGAGCTCGCTCACCGTCGGCTGCCCGCGCGCGCGGCGCTGCGCGTCGAAATTGGCGATGAGGTCGGCGAAGCGTGCGCCGTGCAGCCGCGCGATGCTGCCCAGTTCGCCCTTGCCATAGGTGCCGCGCCCCGGCGCGACAACGATCGCGGTCCTCTTATTCGCGGTCATCCTGCCCTCCGTTCGTGCTGAGCTTGTCGAAGCACCGTTCTTCTCTTTCTTCTCTCTTCGGTTCAAAACAAGGACAGCCCTTCGACACGCTCAGGGCGAACGGATCTGAGGATCAGTCTCTGGCTAAAAGCTCCCGCGCCGCCGCGACGATCGAGTCCCGGCTCGGCAGCGTCAGCGTCGACGCCTTGCCCAGCGGGATGAAGCTGTCGTCGGCGGCGATCCGCGCGAGCCGCTTGCCCGGTGCGCGCTCGGCGAACAGCGCCATCAGCGCCTCGCTCTGCGACCCGGTGATCCGGCATTCGTCGACGATCAGCACCCGCTCCGCCGCGCCGGTCGCGGCGAGCAGCGCGTCGGCGTCGAGCGGCGCCAGCCAGCGCAGGTCGATCACCCGCGCCGCGACGCCCTCGGCGGCGAGCAGCTTTTCCGCCTGCCGCGACAGATAATATCCGTTGCCATAGGTGACGATGGCCAGATCGGTCCCGTCGCCATGCACCCCCGGCTCGCCCAGCCGGATCGGCACGCTTTCGCCCGGCGCCTCGTAGACGCTGGTCCACAACCCGTCGCCCTCCGCGTGCAGATCGCGGGTCATGTAGAGCGCGATCGGCTCGACGAACACCACCACCCGCTGCTCCTCGCGCGCCAGCCGCACGCATTCGCGCAGCATCGCCACCGCGTCGCGGCCGTTCGATGGCACCGCCAGGATCAGCCCCGGAATGTCGCGGAACACCGCCAGGCTGTTGTCGTTGTGGAAATGGCCGCCGAACCCCTTCTGATAGCCGAGCCCGGCGATGCGGATCACCATCGGGTTCGCATATTGGCCGTTCGAGAAGAAGCTGAGCGTCGCCGCCTCGCCGCGGATCTGGTCCTCGGCATTATGGACATAGGCGAGGAACTGGATCTCGGGCATCGGCAGGAAATCATTGTGCGCCAGCCCGATCGCGAGGCCGAGGATCGCCTGTTCGTCGAGCAGGGTGTTGACGACGCGCGCCGAACCGAAGCGCTGGTGCAGCTTTGCTGTGACATTGTAGACGCCGCCCTTCGGCCCGACGTCCTCGCCCGCGACGACGATCTCCTCGTGCGCGAGCATCAGGTCGGCAAGCGCCCACGACAGCAGCCGCGCCATGTGCATCGGCTTGTCCATCTGCGCGGCGTCGCCGCCGAACAGCGCCGCGCGATCCTCGGCCGACGGCGCGTTCGCCCGCGCGCGCTCGCGCCTCGGCGGGATCAGGTTTTCCATCACCCCGGCGGCGGTCGTGATCTTCGGCCGCCGGATCGCCGCCTCGGCCTGCCGCGCCAGCGTCGCGCCGATCTCCTCATAGGCCTCGGCGACCTCGGCCGCGGTCATCCAGCCGCGTTCGGTCATCAGCGCCGCGCCCGCCAGCAGCGGATCGCGCGCCTCGTCGGCCTCGATCAGCGCTTTCGGCAGATAGGCGCCCTGCACGTCCGACCCGGCATGGCCATAAAGCCGCACCGTGCGCATATGGAGGAACACCGGCTTGCGGGTGCGGCGCGCGAAATCCGCCGCTTCCCTCGCCCCGGCATAGGCGGAGACGAGGTCGCTGCCGTCGCACGCGATATAGTACAGCCCCGCGCGCTGGCGGAACTGCGCCGCGATCCAGCCGTCGGGGGTGCGCGTCGAAATGCCGATACCATTGTCCTCGCACAGGAAGATCAACGGCAGCGGCGTCCGCTGATACGCCGCCCAGCCCGCGGTGTTGAACGCGCCCTGTGCGGTCGAATGATTGGCCGAGGCGTCGCCGAAGCTCGCGAGCACCACCGCGTCGTCGGGCAGCGGCAGGCCGGTGCGCCCCAGCCGCCGCGCGATGCCGATCGAAAAGGCGGCGCCGACCGCCTTGGGCAGGTGCGAGGCGATGGTCGAGGTCTGCGGCGGGATGGACAGCGGCTTCGACCCGATCACCTTGTGCCGCCCGCCCGAAATCGGGTCCTCGGCCGACGCCGCGAAGCTCAGCAGCATGTCCCAGTCGGACGTCTGCCCCGGGAGCTGGCGCGCGCGCTGGAGCTGGAAGGCGTTCGAGCGATAGTGGAGGAACGCCATGTCGGTGACGCGCAGCGCCGCCGCGACCGCGGCATTGCCCTCGTGCCCCGACGACCCGATCGTGTAGAAACCCTCGCCGCGCGCCTGCAGCGCGCGCGACAGCCGGTCCATCTGGCGGCTGGTGAGCTGCGACAGGAAGATGTCGGTCGCCTCGGCGCGCGACAGGCCGACGGCGCCCGGATCGGGGGCATCGGCGCGATCGGGCAGCGCGCCCGCCGCCAGCGCCGCGAGGAATTTTTCATGCACCGCCTGTGCCGCGTCCACGCCGATCCTCCTGCTGCGCCTTCGCCATCCGGTTACACCTGTAACCATCGCCGCCTTTGCCGTGCGGTCCCCGGCGGCGCAAGCATCTCTTGCCTTGTCGCGCCGCCTCGCGCTACCACCTGTCGCGATGAGCGAGCGGCGCGGGGCCTGTTTTTTCCCATGATGGCATTGGCAATCGCCCAGGCGTCGGCGGCCGCCCAATCCGCTGCCCCATCCGCTGCGGCATCCGACCGGGGATGGCTGCTCGACCCCGAACTGATCGGTCCGGGCTTCGGCCAGACGATGGCGTCCGGCAGCATCCAGACCAGCATCCCGCCCCCGCCGCCGGTTCCCGAAACGCCCACATGGCTGTTGGCGATCGGCAGGGCGCTCGCCCGCTTCTTCGAATGGAGCGCGCCCGCCGGCAAGCCTTTGCTGTGGATCGCGGTGGCGCTGCTCGCGCTGGTTCTCCTCTATCATTTCGTTCCCGCCTTCGCGCGCGTTGTCGATGCGCTGCGCCGCCGGCGCGGCGACGCGCCCGCGCCCGACCCGGTGGGAACGGCCGAGGCGGGCGCGGCGCGCGTGCTGCTGGCGGAGGCCGACGCGCTCGCCGCGGCGGGCCGCTATGCCGAGGCGGTCCACCTGCTGCTCTTCCGCAGCGTCGAGGACATCGCGGGCCGCCGCCCCGGCCTCGTCCGGCCCGCGACGACCTCGCGCGCGCTCGCGGGGGCGCGCGACCTGCCCGGCGCGGCGCGCGACGCCTTCGGGCGCATCGCCCGCGCGGTCGAGATCAGCCTGTTCGGCGGCCGGCCGATCGACGCCGCCGCGTGGGAGCAATGCCGCACCGCCTATGCCGAGCTGACCGTCCCGCGCGCCTGGGCGCGGACATGAGTGCGGCGCCGGACGCCGAAGGCGGCTTCGATCCGCGCCTGATCGCGGGGGTGGTGGCGATCGGCGTCGTCGCCTTCATCGCGCTGTGGGCGCTCGTCGCGCTCGGCCCCCAGCTTTCGAGCGGCAACGACGGCGGCGGCCACGCGCTGTCGCGCGCTGCGCCCGGCTATGCCGGGATCGTCGACCTGATCGAACGCGCGGGCGGCGATGTCGAGCTGCGCCGCCAGCCCGGTCCGCGCACGGGCTATTCCGACCAGCCGCTGCTGATCCTGACCCCGACGCATCGCACCCGACCGGACGAACTGCGCGCACTCGCCGACCGGCAGGGCGGCCGGCTGCTCGTCATCCTGCCCAAGTGGCAGGCGATGCGCACGCCCGGGCAGGGCGGCAAGCCCGGCTGGGTCGCGCAGGCCTATCGCAGCGCGCCCTCTACGCGCCTGGTCGAGGCGCTCGTCGGCCCGGTGCGCTTCGATGCCTCGAAGGCGGGGCCGCGGGCGGTAGCCGCCGACGTCGCGGGGCGCCGCTTCACCGCGCATCTTCCCGACCGCGCGCAGACGATCGCAGGCGATGCCCTCGAAACGCTGGTCGCGGCCCCCGACGGCGGTGCGGTAATGGCGCGCGCGACCGACCGCGACCTCTATATTCTTGCCGACCCCGACCTCGTCGACAATCTCGCCTTCGCCTCGCGCCAGAAGGCCGAGGGCGCGGCGCTGCTGATCGACGCGGTCGCCGAGGATGCCGATGCCGACGGCTTCGCCTTCGACCTGACGCTGAACGGCTTCGGCGGCCAGCGGTCGCTGCTCCGCTTCGCCTTCGTGCCGCCCTTCATCGGCATCACCCTGTGCCTGATCGCGGCGGGGCTGCTCGCGCTGTGGCAGGCCTGGATGCGCTTCGGCCCGACGCTGCGCCCGCAGCGCGCGATCCCGGTGTCGAAGGCGGCGCTGATCGCGAACAGCGCCGACCTGATCCGCCAGGCGCGGCGCGAGCTCGACGGCGCCGACGCCTATGTCCAGGGCCAGCGCCGCGCCATCGCGCGGCGGCTGCACGCGCCCCCCGGCCTCGACGCCGCGGCGACCGACGCCTGGATCGACCGCCGGATGCGCGCCGACGGCCCGCGTTTCTCGGTCCTCGCACGGCGCCTGCCGCTGGCGCGGGGCCGCCACGATTTCCTTGCAGACGCACAGGCGCTGCATGCCATCAGGAAGGATCTTCTCCGTGACAGCTAGCTCCATCGACAGCGTCCACGCCCTCGGGGCCGCGATCGAGGCAGAGGTCGCCAAGGCGGTGATCGGCCAGGCCGATCTGACGCGCATGGTGACGATCGCGCTGCTCGCCGGCGGCCACGTGCTGCTCGAAGGCCCGCCGGGCACCGCCAAGACGCTGCTCGCGCAGGCCTTCGCGCGCGCGGTCGGGCTCGATTTCGGGCGCATCCAGTTCACCCCCGACCTGATGCCGGGCGACATATTGGGGTCGAACCTGTTCAACTTCCAGACGTCGAGCTTCACGCTGACCAAGGGACCGATCTTCACCGAGCTGCTGCTCGCCGACGAGATCAACCGGACCCCGCCCAAGACGCAGGCGGCGCTGCTGGAGGCGATGCAGGAACGGCGCGTGACGCTGGGCGGCGAGCCGCACGCACTCAGCCCGCGCTTCACCGTCCTCGCGACGCAGAACCCGATCGAGCAGCAGGGCGTCTATCCGCTGCCCGAGGCGCAGCTCGACCGCTTCCTGTTCAAGCTGGTCGTCGACTATCCCGACGCCGACGCCGAACGGCGCATCGTCACCGAGCATGGCGGCCGCTTCCGCACCCCGGCGGTCGCCGATTTCGGGGTCGAGCGGATCGCCGACGCCGACGCCATCGCCGCCGCGATCGACGCCACCGCGACGGTCCGCCTCGCCGACGAGATCGTCGACTATATCGTCCGCCTGATCCGCGCGACGCGCGCCAGCCCCGACCTCGAATGCGGGGCGAGCCCGCGCGCCGCGACCCTGCTCGCGCGCGGGGCGTGCGCCGCGGCGGCGCTCGACGGGCGCGACTATGTGATCCCCGACGACGTCCAGCGCCTCGCGGCGGGGGTGCTGCGTCACCGTGTCATCCTGTCGGCGGCGGCCGAGATCGAGGGCCGCGACGTCGAACAGGTCGTCGCCGCGCTGCTTGAACGCGAAGAGGTGCCGCGATGATCTACCCGACCCGCCGGGCCATCTATCTGCTACTGCTCGGCGCCCCCGCGGCGCTGCTGCTCGGGCTGGCGCGGCCCGAACTGTGGCTCGTCGCGCCGGGATGGATCGCGGTCATCCTTGCCTGCCTCGCGCTCGACGCGCTCGCCGGGCCGCATCCGCGCCGGTTGGCGCTCGACGCGCGGATTCCGCACCAGGCGGGAGTGGGGGACCCGTTCGAGCTGGCCTTCACCGCGGCGGGCGGCGCGGTGCCGCCGCGCGCCGACATGGCGCTCGCGCTCGACGAGCGGCTGGCGCCCGGCGGCCGCATCGCCGCGACGATGCGCGCGGGCGGCGCGGGCGCGATGGGCGGGGCGCTGTCGGCGACGCTGACCCTCGCGGCGGCGCGGCGCGGGCCGGCGCCGGTCGAGACGCTGTGGCTGCGCTGGGCGGGGCCGCTCGGGCTCGCGTGGAAACAGCGTCGCTTCCCGATCGGGCACGTCGTCGCGGTCGTCCCCAGCCTGCGCGCGGTGCGCGAGGAGGGGGCGCGGCTGTTCCGGCGCGGCGACTGGTTCGGGCTGCGCCGCCAGCAGCTGCGCGGCGAGGGCAGCGAGTATGAGGCGCTCGCCGAATATCATCCGGGGATGGACCGCCGTGCGATCGACTGGACCGCCTCGGCGCGCCACGGCCGCCTGCTCGCGAAGGAATATCGCGTCGAGCGCGACAACCGGCTCGTCCTGGCGATCGACGCCGGGCGGACAATGGCCGAGCCGGCGGGCGGCATGCCGCGCGTCGACCGCGCGGTGTCGGCGGCGATGCTGCTCGCCTATGCGGGGCTCAAGCTCGGCGACCGGATCAGCCTCTTCTCCTTCGCCGCGCAGCCACAGGCGCTGACCCCCGCCTATATGCACACGCGCGATTTTCCGGCGCTGCAGCGCGCGGCGAGCCGCATCGACTATGCGCCGGTCGAAAGCAATTTCACCCTCGCGCTGGCGACGCTGTCGGCCGGGCTCGACCGCCGCTCGCTGATCGTCCTGTTCACCGAATTCACCGACGCGACGAGCGCTGACCTGATGATCCGCGCCGCCGGGCGGCTGGTGCGCAAACACCGGCTGCTGTGCGTCGTGCTGCGCGACGAGGAGCTGGAGAGCGAGGAACGCCGCCGCCCCGAACAGGCGTCGGACGTCACCCGGTCGAACGTCGCCGCCGCGATGCTGCGCGACCGCCAGCGCGTCATCGCGCGGCTCCAGCGGCTGGGCGTCGAGGTGATCGAGGTGCCCGCCGACGCGATGGGTGCCAGCGTCGTCGAGGCCTATCTGGCGATCAAGCGCCAGGGCAGCCTGTGATGCCGCCCGCGATCCCGGCCCCCGAAGCGCTCGCCCGGCTCGACACGCCGAATTTCTCGACCAGCCGCTTCCGCGCCGAGCGCGAGGCCGACTGGATCGCCTTCGAAACCCTGCTCGGCCGGCTCGAACGCAAGGGCGCGAAGGCGCTGACCAGCGACGAGCTGCTGCAACTGCCCTCGCTGTACCGCGCGACGCTGTCATCGCTGTCGATCGCGCGCGCGACCAGCCTCGACCGCGCGCTGCTCGACTATCTCGAATCGCTGTCGATGCGCGGCTATTTCCTGATCTATGGCGTGCGCGAGACGCGCTGGAGCCGGGTGCGGCGCTTCTTCCGCACCGACTGGCCCGCCGCGGTCCGCGCGCTGTGGAAGGAGACGCTGATCGTCGCGCTCGTCATCCTGCTCGGCGCGCTGACCAGCTGGACGCTCGTCGCGCACAATCCCGAATGGTATTTCAATTTCGTACCCGAAGAGATGGCGGGCGGGCGCGACCCGCGCGCCACGGCCGAATTCCTGCAGGCGACGATCGGCCACGGCAAGGCGGCGGACGAACAGAACAGCGGGCTGCACATCTTCGCGACCTATCTGTTCACGCACAACAGCCGCGTGTCGATCCTGTCCTTCGCGCTCGGCTTTGCCTTCGGCGTGCCGACGATGATGCTCGAATATTATCAGGGGATCGGGCTCGGCGCGATGCTCGCGCTGTTCACGGGCAAGGGGCTGGGGGTCGATTTCGGCGGCTGGCTGTTCATCCACGGCACGACCGAGCTGTTCGCCGCCGCGCTCTCCGGCGCCGCCGGGCTGCGCATCGGCACCGCGATCCTCTTCCCCGGCGCGCGCGGCCGGCTGCAGGCGGCGTCGGAGGCGGGGCGCACCGCGGGCAAGGTGATGGTCGGCGTCATCCTCATGCTGCTCGCCGCCGGCCTGCTCGAAGGCTTCGGGCGGCAGCTCGTCACCGATACGCTGCTGCGCTACGGCATCGGGACGGCGATGCTGCTCTTCTGGCTCGCCTATTACTACCTCCCGCGGCGAAAGGACGCCGCATGACCGCCGCCGCGCGCCCGCGGCGCGACAAGGTCCGCGCCTTCGTCACGCCCGAAGGCGTCGACCTCGAACTGCGGATCGCCAGCGCGTCGCTGCGCTTCGGGGCGTTGCTGATCGACCTCATGCTGCTGCTCGCGGCGCTGGTCGTCTTCACGCTGCTCATGGTCTGGGCAGGCTTCGCGTCGCGCTCCGACCTGCTGATCACCATCTGGCTGCTCGGCGCCTTCGTGCTGCGGACCTTCTGGTTCGTCGGCTTCGAACTGGGCCAGCGCGCTGCGACCCCCGGCAAGCGCGCGATGGGTATCCGCGTCGTCGCGCGCGACGGCGGGCGGCTGACCGCCGATGCGGTGATCGCCCGCAACCTGATGCGCGAGCTGGAGATTTTCCTGCCGCTGATGATGATCGGCTTCGGCGCGGCGGAGGATATGGTGTCGGGCTGGACCGCGCTGGCGGGGGTGCTGTGGTCGGCGACGCTCAGCCTTTTCCTGCTGTTCAACCGCGACCGGATGCGGATGGGCGACCTGATCGCGGGCACCTGGGTGGTGATGGCGCAGCGCGCGAAGCTCGACCGCGACATGGCGGCGGGGACGGAGGCGGGCGACGCCCTGCGCTTCACCGATGCTGAGCTCTCGGTCTATGGCATCTTCGAACTGCAGGAACTCGAACGCGTGCTGCGCGGGCGCGACGCGCGGGTGATGCGCGAGGTCGCCGACACGATCCGGCACAAGATCGGCCGGCCGATCGCCGAAGAGGATGACGTCTTCCTGCTTTCCTATTATCGCCAGCTCAAGACCCGGCTCGAACGCAAATTGCTGTTCGGCAAGCGACGCGAGGATAAATATGCCAGCGACTGACACCCTCTCCCTTTCGGCCAGCGAGGCGCTCGCCCGCCGCCGTTCGGTGCGCGCCTTCACCGACCGGCCCGTCGACCGCGCGCTGCTCGCGCGGATCTTCGAGATCGCACAGCGCGCGCCATCGGGCGGCAACCTCCAGCCGTGGCAGGCGACCGTCGTCACCGGCGAGCGCTGGCAGGCGGTGCAGGACGCGGTCGCGGCGCGTATCGTGATGGGGCGCGAGGGGTTCCAGCCCGAATATGACATCTATCCCCGGGGGCTCACCGATCCGTGGGACAGCCGCCGCTTCGGCGTCGGCGAGGCGCTTTACGCCTCGCTCGGCATCGCGCGCGATGACAAGGCGGGGCGGATCGCCCAGTTCCAGCAGAATTACCGCGGCTTCGGCGCGCCGGTGATGCTCTTCCTCCATTGCTCGCGGATCATGGGGCCGCCGCAATGGGCCGACATGGGGATGTGGCTGCAATCGGTGATGCTGCTGCTCGTCGAGCACGGCCTTGCGAGCTGCCCGCAGGAATGCTGGGCGATGTATGGTGCGACCGTGCGGGCCGAACTGGGGCTTGGCGACGACCAGATTCTCTTCTCGGGCCTCGCGATCGGCCACGCCGACGAGGAGGCGCCGGTGAACCGCTGGCCGGTGCCGCGCGTTGGGCTGGACGAAGTCATCGACTGGCAGGGATTCGACGCATGAACCGCCCATCCATCCGCTTTCGTTCCGCCGCCGCCGCGGCGCTGCTGCTCGCGGCCGCCGGCTGCACCGCGATCCCGGCGCCAGAGGCGCCGCCGCCCGCGCCACCGCCGCCCGCCGCGGTGCCGCCGTCCCCCGCGCCGCCGCCGCCCGCCGCGGCGTGGGACGCACGCGCGCTCGACAGCGGCGCGTGGCGCTACGACGCCGGCAGCCGCACCGCCCGCTTCGTGCCCACGGGCGGCGCCAGCCCGCTGCTGACAATGGCGTGCAGCGGCGGCGCCATCCGCCTCACCGCCGGGCTCGACGGCCCGGTCGCGCTGCGCACCAGCGCGGGCACCGACCAGATCCGCTTCGATGGCGGCAGCGCGACGGTGCCGAACCGCGACATCCGCCTCGACCGCATCGCCTTCAGCCGCGGCCGCTTCGCGCTCGAAGGCGCCGGTCGCGCGCTGACCCTGCCGGTGCAGTCCGAGATCGGCCGCGTGATCGAGGATTGCCGATGAAGCGCGCTCGGAAATGATGCGCCATCCCCGCTTCCGTTCGTGCTGAAACGGTGCAGATTAACGGCTCACCGCTTTAGTATGGTGGAATCGAAGTTCTTGTCATCATCGTCACCCTGAACTTGTTTCAGGGTCCATGATCTGACCTCGACGGAAAGGCAGCGCAAAAGGGAAGGTTCGGCCATGGATGCTGAAACAAGTTCAGCATGACGAAGAATGTGGGAACTCGCCAAAACTCGAATCCCCGCAGGCCGTCGAGCAGCGCACCGTCTCCCTAAAGCCACAAAGGATAAAAATCGGACCCCCCGATACGAGTCCTTTGTCGCTTTAAGCCCCCAGCCGCATCGTGCCGCCGCGAATCCAGCCCCAACGGCACGGGCCCTGATATTCGCGCGCCGCGGGCACCGGCTTGCCGACGCCGCACATGTCCTTGTCGGTGCCCGGCGCGATGAAGACGACGCCGAACCAGGCGTCGTCGTCGGTCGCCTCGCACAGCGACACCGGCGCGCCGCCCGCCAGCTTCGCCTTGACCGCGCGCGTCTCACCCGGCGCCCAATAGACGTCGGTGCCGCCGTCCTTGACGCGGCTGACGCTCGAACAGGCGGGCAGGCTCGGCCCTTCGGTGCCGACCATCACCGGCCGGCTGGCGATCGGGTCGCCGGCCACCGCCGGGGCATTGTCGGCGGGCGGCGGCGCCGGCTTGGAACAGCCGGCGAGCGGCAACGCGATCAGCGCCAGCGCGTACAGCATCGAACGGGGAGCATATGTCTGTCTCATGCCGCGAAATTAGCCGTCCTGCGGCGTCGGCGCAACGCCCCCCGGCGCCGCGGCAAGAGGCGCATTTTCGCTTGGGTTTTGCCCCCCCGGACCCTATATGATCGACATGACGGACACTGCAGAGACGAACGCGCCGGACCACGGCGGCAAGCATCCCAACACCAATGCCTATGGCGCCGATTCGATCAAGGTCCTCAAGGGCCTCGACGCGGTGCGCAAGCGGCCGGGCATGTATATCGGCGACACCGACGACGGGTCGGGCCTGCACCACATGGTGTTCGAGGTCAGCGACAATGCGATCGACGAGGCGCTCGCCGGGCATTGCGACCTCGTTCTCATCACGCTCAACAGCGACGGGTCGGTCAGCGTCGAGGACAATGGCCGCGGCATCCCGACCGGCATCCATCCGGAAGAAGGCGTGTCGGCGGCCGAAGTCATCATGACCCAGCTCCACGCCGGCGGGAAGTTCGAGAATACCAGCGATGACAACGCCTACAAGGTGTCGGGCGGCCTGCACGGCGTCGGCGTCAGCGTCGTCAACGCGCTGTCCGAATGGCTCGAACTCACCATCTGGCGGGGCGGCGAGGAGCATTGGATGCGCTTCGAGCATGGCGACGCGGTCGCGCCGCTGGTCGTCCGCGGCCCCGCGCCGGCGGGCAAGAAGGGAACGCGCGTCACCTTCCAGGCCTCGACCGAGACGTTCAAGAACGTCACCGAGTTCGATTTCGAGAAGCTCGAACATCGCTACCGCGAGCTCGCTTTCCTCAACTCGGGGGTCCGCATCAAGCTGGTCGATGCGCGCAGCACCGAGCATGTCGTCCACGACCTCTTCTACGAAGGCGGCATCGCGGCGTTCGTCAAATGGCTCGACCGCAACAAGACCGCGCTGCTTCCCGATCCGATCGCGATCACCTCCGAACGCGACGGCATCGGCATCGAGGTCGCGCTCGAATGGAACGACAGCTATTATGAAAATGTCCTCTGCTTCACCAACAACATCCCGCAGCGCGACGGCGGCACCCATCTCGCCGCCTTCCGCGCCGCGCTGACGCGCACGCTCAACAATTATGGCGAGAAGTCGGGACTGCTCAAGAAGGAGAAGGTCAGCCTGACCGGCGACGACATGCGCGAGGGACTGACCGCGATCGTCTCGGTCAAGCTGCCCGACCCCAAATTCTCGTCGCAGACCAAGGACAAGCTGGTCAGCAGCGAGGTGCGCCAGCCGCTCGAAAGCCTGATGGCCGACCGCATGACCGAATGGCTCGAGGAAAATCCGGGCCATGCCAAGGCGGTGATCCAGAAGGTCGTCGACGCCGCCGCCGCGCGCGAAGCGGCAAAGAAGGCGCGCGAGTTGACGCGGCGCAAGGGCGCGATGGACATCGCCAGCCTGCCCGGCAAGCTCGCCGACTGCCAGGAGCGCGATCCGGCGAAATGCGAGCTGTTCCTTGTCGAGGGCGACTCGGCGGGCGGGTCGGCCAAGCAGGGCCGCGACCGCCACGTCCAGGCGATCCTGCCGCTGAAGGGCAAGATTCTGAACGTCGAGCGCGCGCGCTTCGACCGCATCATCTCGTCGAAGGAGGTCGGGACGCTGATCCAGGCGCTCGGCACCGGCATCCGCGACGAATTCAACGTCGAGAAGCTGCGCTATCACAAGATCGTGATCATGACCGACGCCGACGTCGATGGCGCGCATATCCGCACGCTGCTGCTCACCTTCTTCTATCGCCAGATGCCGGAGATCATCGAGAACGGCCATCTCTACATCGCCCAGCCGCCGCTCTACAAGGTAGCGAAGGGGCGCAGCGAGGTCTATCTGAAGGACGACACCGCGCTCGAAAATTATCTGATCGACGCCGGCATCGACGCGCTGCTGCTCGAAACCGCGGGCGGCGCGCGCTCGGGCAAAGACCTGCGCGAGCTGATCGAGCACGGGCGGCGACTGCGCGCGCTGATGCGCTACGTGCCGCGCACCCTCGACGCCGGGCTGATCGAGGCGCTCGCCTTCGCGGGCGCGCTCGATCCAGAGCTCGACGCCGCGGGCCGCCACAGCGCCGCCGAAACCGCCAGCCGCTGGCTGAACGCCGCCGAGCGCGCGCTGACCGGCGGCAACGAAGCGGTGTGGACGATCGCCGCGGTCGAGGGTGGCGGCTATACGCTCGAACGCCGCTGGCGCGGAGTCAGCGATCATCATGCGATCGACCCCGCCTTCCTCGCGAGCCAGGAGGCGCGCCGCCTTCACAAGCTCGCCGCCGAGCAGGTCGAAACCTATGCGCGCCCCGCCCGGCTGGTGAAGGCGGGCAGCGCCGCGGCCGAGGTCGAGGCGGGTCCCGACGACGAGGAGGCGGAGGCCGCCCGGACGCCCGCCGCGCGCGCGACGCCGGTCACGCGCCCGTCCGAACTGCTCGACGCGATCTTCGCGCACAGCCGCCGCGGGCTGGCGATCAGCCGCTACAAGGGGCTGGGCGAGATGAATGCCGAGCAATTGTGGGAAACCACGCTCGATCCCGCCAACCGCTCGCTGCTGCGCGTCGAGGCCGAACAGGCCGACATCGCGCACGACATCTTCGAGCGGCTGATGGGAGACGAGGTCGAACCGCGGCGCGATTTCATCCAGACCAACGCGCTGTCGGTCGCCAATCTCGACGTCTGACCGGTCCACCGCTGGCCGCGAATTCGAACCGATACGACGCCGGCCGCTTGCACCCCGCGGACGCCGCTGCTTGATGCCGCCCACGTCAAAGGGGAAGGTCTGCATATGCGGCGTTCGATGGGATTGGCCCTGGCCCTGCTGTTGGCCCCGTCCTTGTGGTCGGCCGCGCCGGCGATCGCGCAGGATCAGGGTCCGGGCGAAGCCGACGCCGGCGACGGCACCGAGATGGGCAGCGGCGTCGCCAGCTATTACAGCGACGAACTCGCCGGAAACCGCACCGCGAGCGGCGAGCCCTTCGATCCCGACGAACTGACCGCCGCGCACCGCACCCTGCCCTTCGGCAGCAAGGTGCGCGTGACCAACATCGCCAACGGCCAGAGCGTCGTCGTCCGCATCAATGATCGCGGTCCCTTCGGCCGCGGCCGCGTGATCGACGTCAGCCACGCCGCTGCTAAGGAGATCGGCATGCACCGCTCCGGCACCGCACGCGTCAACATGACCTTGCTCGACGACTGAGCGGTCGACCGGTCAGACCGAAAGGCCGATAATCTCCTCTTCTTACAGAGAGGGGTCGGTTTCAAAAAAGACAGGTGCCGCCGACAGGGCTCGAACATCGCTTTCCATCTATATATTTTCAATTTCCTGCAAATATTGTAGATATGGAAAATCATATGATTCGCAGGAGAGACGGAAAATGACCGAACAGCACCGTCCCAAGGGACTTTCGAGCGCGGTCAGCTATCGGGACAGCAAGGCCGCCTTCCGCTGGCTCGAGGCGGCGTTCGGTTTCGAGCCGCTGTTCGTGCTGCTCGACGCCGACGGCAATCTCGCGCACAGCGAGATGGGCTATGGCGATTCGGTGGTGATGGTCGGCAGCGAATGGTCGGACCATCACCGCAGTCCGAAATCGATCGGCGGCAAGAATACGCAGTCGGTGCATGTCCAGCTCGGCGCCGGCGAGGACATCGACGCGCATTGCGGCCGCGCGCGCGCCGCGGGCGCCGACATCATCGCCGCGCCCGAGACGCAATTCTACGGCGACCGTACCTATCGCGCCAAAGACCCGGAGGGGCATATCTGGACCTTCGGCGTCACTGTCGAAGCCAAAACCGCGGCGGAATGGGACGCCGAGGGCGGTTTCACCACCAAGACGCGGCTCGACGATTGAGCGCCGCGCTCGACCGCACCCTCGCCGCGCTCGCCGATCCGCAGCGCCGCCGCGCGGTCGAGCTGCTGCGCGAGCGACCGCGCAGCGCCGGCGATCTCGCTGGCGCGCTCGGCCTCGCCCCGCCCGCGATGAGCCGCCATCTGCGCGCGCTCAAGGCCGGCGGGCTGGTCGAGGATGCGCATCCCGATTTCGACGCGCGCGTGCGCATCTATCGCCTGAAGGATGGCGCGACCGACGAACTCAAGGCCTGGCTCGCCGAGACCGAGGCGCGCTGGGCGCACCAGCTCGCGGCGTTCAAGACGCATGTCGAAGGGCGGGGCACGTGAGCGGTGCGGCGGTGATCGTCGCGCTGCGCGTCGCCACGTCGCCGATGGCGGCCTTCACCGCCTTCACCCGCGACATCGGCCGCTGGTGGACGAGCCACCCGCTCTTCCCGCTGACACCGGAAGGCGACGGCGAACTGCGCTTCGATCCTCCCGGCCCCGGCGGCCGCCTCGTCACTCGCTTCGCCGACGGCACCGAGTGGGAGATCGGGGCGGTACGGCACTGGTCGCCCGGCGAACGCCTCGCCTTCGGCTGGCGGCTGCCCAGCTTCGCGCCCGACCAGACCACCGAGGTCGAGGTGCGCTTCGAGGCGGTCGGCGCCGACACGCGGGTAACGGTCGAGCATCGCGGATGGGACGGCATTCCGCAGCATCACGCCGCGCGGCACGGGTTCGAGCTGATGCTGTTCCAGCACCGGCTGGGCGAACATTGGCGAAGATTGCTCAAGGGGTTGAGCGAACTTCTCTGAACCGGTGTCGGCTTTGGGGTGGGAAGCGGTCGTTTGAGACATGCCCTGGTTTCCCCTCCCGCAGGCGGGAGGGGAGAAGAAACGTCCGCTTCCAGTCGAAAGCGAACATCCGTAGCGCTGCCGTCGGTCCGGGGGCTTGCCCCCCGCCGTCCGCGGCGCCACATCCGCTGCATGGCCCTGCCACCCCTCTTCGCCGACTGGTTTGCCGCGCGCGGATGGCGGCTGCGCGGACATCAGGCCGCCATGCTCGCGGCGGCGGAGCGCGGCGAGCATGCGCTGCTCGTCGCGGCGACCGGCGCGGGCAAAACGCTCGCGGGCTTCCTGCCCAGCCTGACCGACCTTGCGGGTCGTCCCAGCGACCGGCTGCACACGCTGTACGTCTCGCCGCTCAAGGCGCTCGCCGCCGATGTCGAGCGCAACCTGCTCGGCCCGATCGCCGCCATGGGCCTCGACATCAGCGTCGAGAGCCGCAGCGGCGACACCAGTTCGGACAGGAAGGCGCGGCAGCGCGCAAAGCCGCCGAACATATTGCTGACGACGCCCGAATCGCTGTCGCTATTGCTCTCCTGGCCCGACAGCTTCGCGATGTTCGCCGATCTGAAGACGGTGGTGATCGACGAGATACATGCCTTTGCGCCCGGCAAGCGCGGCGACCTCCTGTCGCTCGCGATGGCGCGGCTTCAGCGGATCGCGCCCGGTCTGCGCCGCGTCGGCCTGTCGGCCACCATCGCCGACCCCGACGCCTATCGCGCCTGGCTGGCGCCCGACGCCGATGCCGGGGGGGTAACGCTGGTCGAGGGCGAGCCCGGGGCCGATCCCGACATCCGCATCCTGCTGCCCGAAGGCGCGGTGCCGTGGGCCGGCCATTCGGGGCGCTATGCGGTGCATCAGGTGATGGCGGAGATCGCGAAGAACCGCACGACGATCATCTTCTGCAACACGCGCGGGCTCGCCGAGCTGATCTTTCAGGAGCTGTGGAAGGTCAACGACCTGTCGCTGCCGATCGCGATCCACCACGGCAGCCTCGACCGCGAGGCGCGGCAGCGCGCCGAGACGGCGATGGCCGAGGGGCGGCTGCGCGCGCTCGTCGCGACCGCCAGCCTCGACCTCGGGCTCGACTGGGGCGACGTCGACTGCGTGATCCAGATGGGCGCGCCCAAGGGCTCGTCGCGGCTGCTCCAGCGCATCGGCCGCGCCAACCACCGGCTGGATGAGCCGAGCCGCGCGCTGATCGTGCCCGGCAACCGCTTCGAATATCTGGAGGCACGCGCCGCGCTCGATGCGGTCGCGGCGGGCGAGCGCGATGCCGACCGCTTCCGTCCCGGCGCGCTTGACGTGCTCGCGCAGCATGTGATGGCGCTCGCCTGCGCGGCGCCGTTCGACGAGGCCGAACTGCTTGCCGAGATTCGCACCGCGACGCCCTATCGCTGGGTCGATGCCGGGCTTTTCGCGCGCCTGCTCGGCTTCGTGCGCGACGGCGGCTATGCGCTCAAGAGCTATGACCGGTTCCGCCGCCTCGCACCCGACGGACCGGGGCGCTGGCGGGTCGCGCACCCCCGGCTCGCGGCGCAGCATCGGCTCAACGCCGGGATCATCGTCGAGGCGCCGATGGCGGCGGTGCGGTTCCGGAACGGGCGGCGGCTGGGGCAGGTCGAGGAATATTTCGCCAGCACGCTGACACCGGGCGACACCTTCGCCTTCGCCGGGCTCAGCCTCGAGGTCGAGGCGATCCGCGACACCGACCTGATCGTCCGCGCGACGACGCGTCCCGCGCGCATCCCCAGCTATATGGGCGCGCGGCTCGCCATCTCGACCCGCCTCGCCGACCGGGTGCGGGCTTTCCTCGCCGATCCGGCAAGCTGGCGACGCTTTCCCGAGGATGTCCGCTTCTGGTTGGAGATGCAGGCGCTGCGGTCGGTGCTGCCGCGTCCCGGCGAACTGCTCGTCGAGAGTTTTCCGCACGAAGGCGCGCATTATCTCGTCTGCTATCCGTTCGAGGGGTGGAACGCGCACCAGTCGCTGGGGATGCTGCTGTCGAAGCGGATGGAGCGCGCGGGGCTGCAGCCGCTCGGCTTCGTCGCCTCCGACTATGCGATCGCGCTCTGGTCGCTACGGCCGGTCACCGATCCCGAGGCATTGTTCGACGCGACGATCCTCGAAGGCGAATTCGTCGAGTGGGTCGAGACATCGCACCTGCTGAAACGCGCCTTCCGCGAGGTCGCGGTGATCGGCGGCCTCATCGAGCGCCAGCATCCGGGCAAGCGCAAGACGGGCAAGCAGGTGACCTTTTCGACCGACCTGATCTTCGACGTGCTCCGCAAGTACGAGCCCGACCATCTGCTGCTCGAGGCCGCCTGGGCCGATGCGCGCGAGCGGCTGACCGACGTCGCGCGGCTCGGCGACCTGCTCGACCGCGCGGCCGGAACGATGGTGCACCAGCGGCTCGACCGCATCAGCCCGCTCGCAATCCCCGTCCTCGTCCTGATCGGCCGCGAGAATGTCGCCGCCGCCGATCTCGACGATGCGCTGCTCGGCGAACTCGCCGACACGCTCGCCGAAGCGGCGATGGGGCCCTAGGGCCACCAGAAGGGCGACTCCTCGTCCCGCTTGCCGCGGCGCCGCCGCAGGCGTAGACTGGCATCAAAAGAAGGATGCCGCCATGAGACACGCCGCCGCCCGCGCGCCGCTTTGGATCCTCCTGCTCGCCGCCCCCGTGCTGCTGGGATCGACCCCGCCGGGCGCGACGATCCCGACGGCGCCGATCGTGCCCGCCCCCCCGACCGACGGCATCGCCGACCCGGCGACGACGACGAGCGAGGTCACGCCCTTCATCCAGCCGTTCGACCTCGACGCGACGCGGCGCATGGCGGTCAACGTCATGGTCGGCGGGCAGGGGCCCTTTTCCTTCCTCGTCGATACCGGCGCCGAACGCACCGTGATCGCCAAGGAGCTCGCCGAGCGGCTCGGCCTGCTTCCCGGCGCGACGCTGCGCCTCGCGACGATCGGCGGTTCGGCGACCGCGCAGAGCTATCGCGTCGCGGCGCTGCAGATGACCGACCTGCACATGAGCGGGTTCGAAGCCCCGGCCTTCGCCGGCCGCCATATCGGCGCCGCGGGGCTGATCGGCGTCGACATGCTCGAAGACCGCCGCGTCCTCATCGATTTCCGCAAGGAAAGCATGGCGATCCTCGAGACCCGGCGCCGGGCGCGGCCGATCATCCGCGACGACGACGCGATAGTCGTCACCGCGCGCAATCAGGCGGGGCGGCTGATCCTCGCCGACGCGCGGCTCGACGGCCACCGCGTCGACGTGATCGTCGATACGGGGGCGCAGACGAGCGTCGGCAACCTCGCCTTCCAGCGGCTCGTCGCCAACCGGAAGCAGAACCGCCTGCCCTTCTTGCCGGTGACACTCAACGCGGTGACCGGCGAGCCGGTCGCGGCGATGCGCACGATCGTCCGCCGCATCTCGATCAACGGGATGGAGGTCAACGACCTGCCGGTCAGCTTCGCCGATTCGCAGGCGTTTCGCGCGCTCGATCTCGCGGAGCGTCCGGCGCTGCTGCTCGGCATGGACAGCCTGTCGCTGTTCGACCGGGTCGAGATCGATTTCCCGAACAAGCGCGTCGTCTTCGACCTGCCCGAACGCGCGAGCCGCGACCCGGCACTGCGCTATGCCGCCGCCGGGATCGCTGCCGGGAGCTGATCGGCGCAACCCGTCGCCCGGCGCTTGCCGCCGCCCCGCCGCCTTGCCATAGCCGCGCGATGGCGCCTGCCCCGCTCGTCCCGCCGCCGTCCGCTCGACCGGCGCTGGACTTCGCCGGCCACCGCTTTGCCGTGGCGGGCGACCGCGCGCTGTTCTGGGCGCGGCACGGCGCGCTGATCGTTGCCGACATGCACCTCGAAAAGGCGCGCTGGTATGCCGCGCGCGGCCAGCCGCTGCCGCCCTATGACAGTATCGATACGCTCGACCGGCTCGCGCGGCTCGCCGCCGACACCGGCGCGCGGCAGATCTGGTGCCTCGGCGACAGCTTCCACGATCCGCAGGCGGCGCGCGCCGTCGCGCCGGCGATCGCCCGGCGGCTCGCCCATCACGCGGCACGGGCGCGGCTCGTCTGGGTGGCCGGGAACCACGACGGGCTGAGCGGCGATGCATGGGGCGGCACCGTCGTCGACGAGCTGGTCGTCGACGGCATCGTGCTGCGCCACCAATGCTTGCCCGGCGAAACGCGGCCCGAGATTTCGGGGCATTTCCACCCCAAGCTGCGCCTCGCGCTGCGCGGCCGCAACGTGTCGCGCCCCTGCTTCGCCGCCGACGACCGGCGCCTGATGCTGCCGGCCTTCGGTAGCCTCACAGGCGGCCTCGACGTCCGAGACGCGGCGATCGCAGAGCAATTTTCCGGCCCGTATCGCGCGATGCTCGTCGCGCAGGGACGGCTGCTCGCTTTCCCGTGCCGTGACGCCGCCGGATGTGACGCTACGGCATAGGGGATTTCCCCTAATTTGCGCCCGGCACGCCCCGGTGTAGCTGTGGCGAAAAAGCATCACTCGTTGCAAAGAAACGCGCAAAAGCGCGAGCTTGACTGGAACGCGGAAGCGATCGGGCTATGATCGCGCGGCAACGAGAACAGAAATTCTCTGAGAGGAGTGCCCCAAATGAAATCATCTTCCCTTCTGTCTGCCCACCTGCTGCGCACGAGCGCGCTCGGCGTATCGCTGGCGGTCGCCGCGGCCGCCGTTCCCGCCTTCGCGCAGGACGCCGCGCCGCAGGATCAGGCGACGGCGGACGATAGCGGCGACGCGCCGATCATCGTCACCGCGCAGGGCCGCGCGCAGCTGCTGTCCGACGTGCCGGTCGCCATCTCGGCGGTCAGCGCCGAGACGCTGCAGAACAGCGGCGCCAACGACATCCGCCAGCTCAACCAGGTCGCCCCGTCGCTGCTCGTTTCGTCGACCGGTTCGGAGGCCAACGGCTCGGCGCGCATCCGCGGCATCGGCACCGTCGGCGACAACCCCGGGCTCGAAAGCTCGGTTCCGGTGTTCATCGACGGCGTCTATCGCTCGCGCTCCGGCATCGGCCTCAACGAACTGGGCGAGATCGACCGGGTCGAGGTGCAGCGCGGGCCGCAGGGCACGCTGGGCGGCCGCAACTCGTCGGCGGGCCTGATCAGCATCTATTCGAAGAAACCCTCCTTCACCTTCGGCGCCAATGGCGAGGTCACCTACGGCAACCAAGACTATTGGCGCCTCGGCGGCAGCGTCACCGGGCCGATCAGCGACACGCTCGCGGCGCGCATCGACGGCGTGTGGGTGAAGCGCGACGGCTTCTACAACGACGTCAACAACAACACGCAGATCAACAACCGCGACCGCTATTTCCTGCGCGGGCAGCTGCTGTTCGAACCGACCGACGCGCTGTCGCTGCGCCTGATCGCGGACTATACCAACCGCGACGAGCGCTGCTGCGCTGCCATCTATGTCGACAACAGCGTCAATCCCTACATCGGCAACCTCAACAACCCGAGCCCGACGGGGGCCGCGACCGCGACGACCAACAACATCACGCGGGTGCTGATCGACCTGGGACAGCCCGCCGCGGCGCTGACCCCCGGCTACAACCGCGACATCTATGTCACCCCGGGCCGCAGCTATGCCGGCAAGACCAAGGATTACGGCTTCTCGGGCCAGATCGACTATGACTTCGGCGGCGCGACGCTGACGTCGATCACCGCTTATCGCGAATATCGCTCCGGACAGGCGGGCGACCTCGACTATGGCGCGGTCGACATCCTCTATCGCGCCGACGACAAGGACGCCTATCGCCAGTTCCACACCTTCACCCAGGAACTGCGGCTGCAGGGCGAAGCCTTCGACGGCAAGCTCGACTGGCTGATCGGCGGATTCTACGCGAACGAAAAGCTGACGGTGCGCGACAATCTGCGCTTCGGCGACGATTACGGCCGCTTCGCCAACTGCCGCCTCGTTAGCGGCAGCGCGCTTGCGGGCCTCTATTCGCCGGGTCAGGCAGGCTGCGTCGCGGGGGGCATCGACAATCCGCTCGGGGTGGGCCGCAATACGATCCTCGGCGCCTCGGGCACTTCGGGGGCGGATATCGTCGCCGCCTTCTCCGCGCTCGACGGCCTTAACGACCTCGGCTCGATCAACGACCGCTATCGGCAGAACGGAACGAACTGGGCGCTGTTCACGCACAATATCTTCCACATCACCGACACGCTCGATCTGACGCTCGGCCTGCGCTACACGCACGACAAGAAGAAATTCTCGGCCAGCTTCACCAACGACAACACGGTCTGCACGACGATACAAGGTCTCGTGCTCGACGACCTGACGAGCACTACCAGCAATGCGACCGCCAAGGCGCTGGCGGGCGCGCTGATCGGCCTCGGCTGTCAGGGCAATGCTACCGCCGAGCTCAATGGCGTGTCGATCAGCGACCAGCGCAGCGAGGACAAGTTCACCGGCACCGCGATCCTGTCGTGGAAACCCACCGACGATCTGATGACCTATGCCAGCTATTCACGCGGCTACAAGGCGGGTGGTTTCAACCTCGACCGCTCGGCGCTGAAATCGCCGATCGTTCCGTTCGGCGGCCAAGCGGGCGCGCAAGCTCTGGTCAGCGGCCTCCAGTTCGACCCCGAACTCGTCACCAGCTACGAACTCGGCGCCAAATATTCGGGCGGTCCGTTCAGCGCCGGGCTGACCCTGTTCCGCACCGACTTCAAGAACTTCCAGCTCAACACCTTCAACGGCTCGACCTATATCGTGCAGACGATCAACGGCTGCTCGGCCGATCTCGGCGGGGCCGACCGCGACCAGAGCAAATTTACGAGTGCGCCCAACTACAACGCGGCAGCCGCAACGACCGGCGCCTGCGCCGCGGACGACGTGACCTGGGGCGTGCGCTCGCAGGGCTTCGAGCTCGAAGCCTCGCTGATCCCGGCACGCAGCTTCCGCATGACCGCGGGGCTGACCTATGCCCGGACCAAGTATAATAAGAATCTGGTCGGCAACTCGTCGGGCACGCCGCTCGACCAGGCGCTTCGCAAGCTTCCCGGCGACAATATGTCGAACGCGCCCGAACTGGTCGCGACCGGCAGCATCGCCTGGACGCCCGACATCGGCAGCAGCGGGCTGACCGGGCTCGTCTATGTCGACGGCCGCATGACCAGCGACTACAACACCGGCTCCGACCTCTTCCCGCAGAAGGAACAGGACGGCTACGCCATCTTCAACGCGCGCCTCGGCGTGCGCGGCCCCGACGAGAAATGGGGCATCGAGCTGTGGGCGCAGAATATCTTCAACAAGCAATATTCGCAGGTCGCCTTCAACTCGCCGTTCCAGGAAGGTGCGACGACGGCCGATTTCGCCGATCCGCAATATCCGGGCGGTCGCCAGATCTTCTCGATGTTCCTCGCCGAGCCGAGGACCTATGGCGTGACGCTGCGCGGCAAGTTCTGAGCCGCAAGGGGGTCGGGGCGGCCGCGGCCGCCCCGATTGGAAAAGGCGGGGCCGGCGCGCCCCGCCTTTTTCTTTTTGTCAAACTGGCATTCGTGGCAGCTGTGGCAGAAAAGACGCGCCCGCGGCGTAAAACCGCTACGGAAACGGGCGGCCTCTGGTCGCTCCACGCCATTTTGATATGCTCCTTCCTCGCAGAATGAAAAGATATTGCGAGAGGAGGACCACAGATGAAAGCCAAGCGTTTTTCCGCGTCCCACCTGCTTCACACCAGCGCGCTAGGGGTATCGCTGGCGGTCGCCTTTGCCGCGGCCCCGGCGCTCGCGCAGGCGCGCGGTGGCGAGGGATATGAGGATCCCGATTCGATCATCGTCACCGCGACGAGGCGCAGCGAGATGCTGTCGGACGTGCCGATCGCCGTATCGGCCGTGACCGGCGAGACGCTGGAAAAGACCGGCGCGACCGACGTGCGCGCGCTGGGGCAGGTCGCACCGTCGCTGCTCGTGTCGGGCGCGACGAGCGAAGTCAATTTCACCGCGCGCATCCGCGGCATCGGTACGGTCGGCGAGAATCCCGGGCTCGAAAGCTCGGTCGGCCTGTTCATCGACGGCGTCTATCGTAGCCGCACTGGCGTCGGCCTGTCCGAACTGGGCGACATCGAACGCGTCGAGGTGCTGCGCGGGCCGCAGGGTACGCTGTTCGGCCGCAACTCGACCGCCGGGCTGATCAACATCGTCACCAAGGGGCCCGAACTCGGCCATTTCGGCGGCAAGGGGTCGGTCAGCTACGGCAATTATGATTACTGGCGCATCGACGGGTCGCTGAACGCGCCGCTCGGCGACAAGGCGGCGCTGCGTCTCGACGGCGTATGGCAGAAGCGCGATGGCTTCATCAGGAATGCGACGCCCGGCGAACCCGACATCAACGACCGCGACCGCTGGCTGGTGCGCGGGCAGATGCTGTTCGAACCGAGCGACAGCATCAGGCTGCGCCTGATCGCCGATTACAGCGAGCGCGACGAGAATTGCTGCGGCGGCGTGCTGCTCGGCCCGGTGCGCGGCCTGACGCGCGGCGCCGACGGCTTTCCGGTCGCCGGGCCCAACACGCTGCTGCCGCTGCTCCAGCTTCTCGGCGCCAACCATCAGGTGCCGCCCCCGGGGGAGAGCTTCATCCGCACCCAGGCGACCACCCCCGGCATCACCTATCGCTCCGACACCAAGGACTGGGGCGTTTCGGGCGAGCTGACGTGGGAGCTCGGCCCGGCGACGCTGACCTCGATCACCGCCTATCGCGATTACAAGAATGCGCAGGGGCAGGACGCCGACTTCAACGCGCTCGACATCCTGCACCGCACCGACCTCGACCGCCGCTTCCGCCTGTTCACGCAGGAACTGCGGTTGCAGGGCGATGCGCTCGACGGGCGGCTCGACTGGCTGATCGGCGGCTATTTCGCCAACGAGAAGCTCGATATCGACGACGACATCGTCTATGGGGCCGATTACGAGCGCTTCGCCAACTGCCTCGCGGCGGTGACGCTCGCGCCGACGCTGGTCAATCCCGCCTCGGCCACCTGCTCGAACCTGCCCGCGACCTCCTTCCCCGGCTTCCAGGGGATCGCCGCGCTGCTCAACGCGCCGCGCCTCAACGGCACGGGCGCCGCCGATCCGAGCTTTCACCAGCGCAGCACCAACTATGCGCTGTTCACCCACAACAGCTTCGACCTCGTCGAGGACCGGCTGACGCTGACGATCGGCGCGCGCTACACGCACGAAAAGAAGACGCTGGCCGGCGACGCCAATTTCACCAACACGCTGTGCCCGGCGATCGTCAATTCATCGCTGCAGGCGCTCGCGAGCCTCGCCTGCGTCATCAACGGCACAGCGCCCGACCTCGTCAAGGGCGCGCCGGGCACGCGCTTCAGCGACAGCCAGTGGACGGGCACCGCGGTGCTGAGCTGGAAACCGACGCCCGACCTGCTCGTCTATGGCTCGGCGTCGAAGGGGTACAAGGCCGGGGGCTTCAACCTCGACTTCTCGGCGCTCGACCGGCCGTGCAGCACCACCGCGGGGTCGGCGGCGCAGAACGCCGCCTGCACCGCGCTGCTCGCGCTTCCCGCCAACACCCCGGCCAACGGGCGGCCCGAGGCGAGCGACCTGCAGTTCGCGAGCGAAAAGGTCGACGCCTACGAACTCGGCATCAAGTGGGACGGGCCGGGGATCGACGTCAACATCGCCGCCTTCTGGCAGGAATACAGCAATTACCAGCTCAACACCTACAATGGCGTCAATTTCGAGGTGACGAACATCCAGGCGTGCAAGGACGACCTCGGCACCGGCCCGATCGACAACAGCGCCCTTACCGGCGGCTGCGCGGCCGACCGGCTGAAACCCGGCGTCGTCGCCAAGGGGCTGGAAATCGAGACCTTCCTGCGCCCCGCGCGCTATCTGTCGGTCAACATGGGGCTGACCTATGTCGACACCCTCTATCGCCGCAATCTCGTCGGCACCGGAGGCCGGCCGCTGTCGCCGGTGCTGTTCCAGCTTCCCGGTCGCGGCGTGTCGAACGCCGCCAAATATGTCGCAACCGCCGGGATCAGCTGGACGCCGCCGATCGGCGGGTCGGGGATGAGCGCGCTCTTCTATCTCGACACGCGCCTGCAAAGCGACACCAACACCGGCTCCGACCTCGACGTCGAGAAGATCCAGGACGGCTTCGCGGTCGTCAACGGTCGCGTCGGCCTCTACGGTCCCGACCGGCGCTGGGGAATCGAGCTGTGGGGGCAGAATCTGCTCAACAAGCGCTACTACCAGATCGGGGCCGACATGCCGTTGCAGGGCAGCGGCACCTTCCGATCGGTCGCGGCGCCCGCATCGCTGGGCTTCCCGGCGACGGCGAGCCAGCTTTTCGTCGGCTTCCCCGGCGAACCGCGCACCTATGGCGTGACGCTGCGCGGCCAGTTCTGATCCGGCGCAATCGCGCTTCGACCGCCCGCGCGCCATCCCGCGCGCGGGCGGTTTTCTTTTGCTTTTCGCCTGTCCTTGCATAGGCTTGCGCGATGTTCGCGATCGACTCCCTGCTCGTCAAAATCGCCCTGATCGGCGTCATCGGCATCGGCGCGCAATGGGTCGCCTGGCGGACGGGACGGCCCGCGATCGCGCTGATGCTGCTCGCCGGCATCGTCGCCGGTCCGGTGCTGGGCCTGATCGACCCGGCAAAGGATTTCGGGGCGCTGCGCGAACCGATCATCAAGCTCGCGGTCGCCGTCATCCTGTTCGAGGGCGGGCTCAGCCTGAAATTCCGCGAACTGCGCCATGCCGGCGTCGCGGTGTTCATGCTCGTCTTCGTCGGCGTGCCGGTCGGCTGGGCGCTCGGCACCGCGGCCGCCTATTACGGCGCGGGGCTGCCGTTCGAGCTGTCGGCGCTGTTCGGCGGCATCATGGTCGTCACCGGCCCGACGGTGATCGTGCCGCTGCTGCGCACGCTCAACATCACGCCGCGCGTCAAGCACATGCTGAAATGGGAAGCGATCGTGAACGACCCGATCGGCGCGCTGCTCGCGGTCGGCATCTATTCCTACATCATCCACGGCGGCAGCGACGCGAACGGCGTCGGCATCGTCACCGATGTCGTCGCCGCCAGCCTGCTCGCGATGCTGATCGGCGGCGCCGCCGCCTTCGCGCTGACCGCGGCCTTCGTGCGCGGCTGGGTGCCCGAATATCTGAAGGCGCCGGTGCTGCTGACGACGGTGATCGCGGTCTTCGTCCTCTCAGACCTCATCATGCACGAAACGGGACTGATCACCGTCACGGTGATGGGGGTGGTGATGGCGAACCGCGAGACCGATTCGAGCCATATGCTGATGCGCTTCAAGGAGGATTTGACCGTCCTCCTCGTCTCGGGCGTGTTCATCATCCTGTCCGCCACGCTCGACTGGACCGTCGTCCAGAATTTCCAGCTCCGCTTCCTGCTCTTCCTCGTCCTGCTGCTTTTCGTGGTGCGGCCGCTGACGATCATGGCGGCGCTGCTCTTTACCCGCATCCCCTTGCGCGAGCGCCTGTTCGTCGCCTGGATCGCGCCGCGCGGCATTGTTGCCGCCGCCGTGACCGGCCTGTTCGCGCTGCGCCTGTCGGATTACGGGGTGCCGGGCGCGGAGGCGCTGGTGCCACTGTCCTTTGCGGTGGTCATCGCGACGATCTTCGCGCACGGCTTCACCGCCGCGCCCTTCGCGCGCTGGCTGGGGCTCGACCGCGGCAAGGGCGACGGGGTGCTGCTCGTCGGCGCCAACGGCTGGACGATCGCCTTCGCCGAGTTCGTCAAGGCACAGGGCCGCGCGGTGCTGGTCGCCGACACCAGCCTGCTCGCGCTGCGCCGCGCCCGCGCCGCCGACCTGCCCGTCTATCACGGCGATATCTTGGACGAGACGCACGACGACCATCTCGACATGGGCCGCTATCAGCAACTGATCGCCGCGACCGACAACGACGCCTATAACGCGCTGGTGTGCAGCGAGCTGGCGCCCGAGGTCGGCCACGACCGGGTCAGCCGGGTGATCGCCGAGACGCCGCGGGGCAGCCGGCGGCGCGGGCGCGTCCTGACGCTCGGGGGCACGCCGATCGAGACGCAGCTCGACCGGCTGCAGGCGGGGTGGACCTTCGGCCGCACCCGGATCACCGAGAAATTCCCCTATGCCGATTTCGTCGCGCGGATGAAGGCGTCGGGCGGCGACAGCCTGATGGTCGCGCGGCCGTCGGGCGACCTCGCCGTCTTTTCCGCCCAGCACCGGCCGCCGGTCGAGCCGGGCGACACCGTCTGGACCTTCGTCCCGCCCGACGAGCCGCGCACGCGGATCGAGGCGCGCGACGCGGCTCCCTGAACCGATCCCTGAATTAGCGCGCTCGCGCCGCCTGGTGCGCGATGTCGGTCATCAGCTTGCGGAACAGCACCGCCCCCGCGGTGCCCGACGATTTGAGCGCGCGCTCGCAATCGAGCAGCCGCGTCATCAGCCGCGCGACGCGCAGCGAATCCCAGATGTGGAGCTGCGCCGTCACCGCATCGCGCTCCTTCCAGAAAACGCCGCTGCTCCGCGCCGATACCACCGTCGCCGGATGTGCGCCCGCATCGACCTCGGCGCGCAGCCGGGCGAGCTGCATCGCGCGGATGCCGAGCGCGCGGATGATGCGGATTTCGGCAACGCCGATCGCCGCCGCCTTCGCCAGCATGTCGGGCAGGTCGCGCACCTTGCCGCCGAGCGCGACGTTGATGCATGCGCTGACGTCCTCCTCGTGCGTCGCGGCGCCCAGCGCGGCGATGTCCGCCGCCGTCACCTGCCGCTGCCGGTCGGGCGCGGCGTCGAGGTAGAGCGCGATCTTCTCGATCTCGCGCCGCATCAGCGCCTGGTCGCCCGACACGAGATCGACGAGCAGCTGTGCATCGGCGTTGGACAGGCGCAACCCCTGATCCTGCGCCGCGTCCATCGCGATGCCGACCAGCGCGCGCCGGTCGGGCTGGTAGCAGATGGCGGCAACCGCCCCCGCCGCGCCCTCGACCAGCTTGACGAGCTTCGAACGCGCGCTCACCGACGCGCCGGTCGCGATCACCGGGTTGATCGCGGTGTCGGCGGCGAGCAGCGCCTCAACCGCCGACAGGCAATCGTCGCCGCTGCCCGCGATCTCCAGCCGGATCACCCGCGCCGGCGAAAAGAGCGACATCGACGCCGCCTCAGCGGCTAGCAGCGCCGCATCCTGCGACAGCTGCGGCGAGGCGAGGTCGAGCCGCTCAGCCTCCGGGCCCGCAAGCCCGACGAGATGCGCGGCGACCGCGCCCATCGTCGCCTCGTCGGGACCGGTGAGCAGGACGAAGCGGACCGCGGGGTCGAGGCGCGTCTGGCGTTCGAGGTCGGCGGGCTTGAGCGGCTTCATCGCCGCTCAGCGCGCCGGCGGGGGTGCCGGGGCAGCCGCGGCCTGCCCGCCGCCGCGGCTCGCGAACACCGCGACGCGCGCGACGATCTGGTCAGCGATGCCCTGCGCGAGCCGTTCGAGGGTCGAGGATTCGGCGGCGATCGTCGCATATTCGCTGCCGACGACGTCGATCCCCGCGTCGGCCGCGGCGGTCGCGTCGAGCAGCACCTCGCCCGACCCCGCATCGACGAGCTGGTAGCGCGCGCGCAGCGTCCGCCGCTCGCGCGTGACCGCATCGTCCGAGCGGACGCCGAAGCCGGTAATCGAATCCTCGAGCCGCACATCGAGCCGCAGCCGCGCGCCCGCGCCCTGCCCCGCCTGCGTCGGCTGGAGCCGGTCGCGCAGCGCGTTGCGGACGAGCCAGCCCGAATGCCCCTCGATCGGCGCGACATCGACATCGGCGAGCGTCCGCGCCACCGCGCCCTGGCTGCCGTTCGCATAGAGCGGGCGCAGTCCGCAGCCGCCGAGCAACAGCGAGGCGGCGACGAGCGAGGAGGTCAGGAGGCTACGCATCGGGGGAATAATGACCGCAATCCCTGTTCGTGTCGAGCCCGTCGACCGCCCGCAGGGGACCTCTGGCCGAAGTCGATGCAAGGTAGCGGCCCTTTCGCATTCCATGCGGCCATCCTTCTCCCCTCCCGCAGGCGGGAGGGGGTTGGGGATATCCCGATTTCGCTCGACGAAGCCGGAGAGTCGGCAGCACCCATCTTCAGGGAACGATGTTCACCAGCCGGTCGGGGACGACGATCACCTTCCTCGGCGCCGCGCCGCCGAGCAGGTCGGCGATGCGCGGCCGCGCCAGCGCCGCGGCCTCCGCCGCTGCCTTGTCCGCGCCCTTGGCCAGCGTCATCGTATCGCGCAGCTTGCCGGCGATCTGGATCGCGATCGTCACCTCGTCGTCGACGAGCAGCGCCGGATCGGCGGCCGGCCATGCCGCGTCGGCGACCATCGCGGCGCCGCGCCGGCTGTCGGGAAGCGCCGCCCACGCCTCTTCGGCGAGGTGCGGCATCATCGGCGCGACGAGCAGGATCAGCGTCCGGCACGCCTCGCCGCGGGTCGCCGAGGGCTTCGCCTTCTCGATCTCGTTGGCGAGCGCGTGGATCTTCGCCACCGCCTTGTTGAAGCCGAGCGCCTCGATGTCGGCGGCGACCCCGGCGATCGCCTGGTGCAGCTTGCGCGCGAGCGCCTTGTCCTCGCCGCCGTCGCCGACGACTTCGGTCTCGCCGAAGATCCGCCACAAACGCTGCACGAAGCGCCACGCGCCCTCGATCCCCGCCTCGCTCCACGGCAGGTCGCGCTCGGGCGGGCTGTCGGAGAGCATGAACCAGCGCGCCGCGTCGGCGCCATATTGGTCGAGGATGGCGTCGGGATCGACGACATTCTTCTTCGACTTCGACATCTTGATGACGCGGCCGACCGCGACCGGCGCGCCGTCGGCGTCGAGCGTCGCGCCGTCGGCGGTGCGCGTCACCTCGTCGGGGGTGAAATAGAGCGGCGGCATCCCCTCGCCCTGCGCCCGGCTATAGGTTTCATGCGTGACCATACCCTGCGTGAACAGGCTCGCGAACGGCTCCTTGATCTCGACCATCCCCAGCCGTTCGAGCGCGCGCGTCCAGAAGCGCGCATAGAGCAGGTGGAGGATCGCATGCTCGATGCCGCCGATATACTGGTCGACCGGCAGCCAGCGGCGGATGACCTCCGGGTCGAACGGCCGGTCCGCCGGCGCGCTCGCGAAGCGCAGGAAATACCAGGAGGAATCGACGAAGGTGTCGAGCGTGTCGGTTTCGCGCTCGGCGGCGCCGCCGCACGACGGGCAGGCGACATGCTTCCACGTCGGGTGGCGCAGCAGCGGATTGCCGGGGACCGAGAAATCGACGTCCTCGGGCAGCACGACGGGAAGCTGGTCCCTGGGCACCGGCACCGTGCCGCACGCCGGACAGTGGATGAAGGGGATCGGCGTTCCCCAATAGCGCTGGCGCGACACGCCCCAGTCGCGCAGGCGCCACACGGTCGTGCCCTTGCCCCAGCCTTCATGCTCGGCGCGCGCGATGATCGCGGCTTTCGCCTCGTCAACGGTCATGCCGTCGAGGAAATGGCTGTTCACCAGCCTGCCGGGGCCGGTGTAGGCCTCGTCGCCGGCGAAGACCTGTTCGGTCTCGTCGCCGTCGGCGATCACGCGGTGGACCGGCAGGCCATATTTGCGCGCGAAATCGAGGTCGCGCTGGTCGTGCGCCGGGCAGCCGAAGATCGCACCGGTGCCATAATCCATCAACACATAGTTCACCACCCATACCGGCAGATGCCAGTCGGGGTCGAGCGGATGCTGGACCGATACGCCGGTGTCGAAGCCCATCTTGTCCGCGGTTTCGAGCTGTTCGGCCGAGGTGCCCTGGCGCCGGCATTCGGCGATGAAGGCCGCGAGTTCGGGCGAATCCTTGGCGAGGCGCTCGGCGAGCGGATGGTCGGGCGCGATCGCCGCGAAGCTCGCACCGTACAGCGTGTCGGGGCGCGTCGTGAAGACATCGAACCCCGGTGCGCCGCCCGCGAGGCGGAACGAGAATTCCAGCCCCTGCGACTTGCCGATCCAGTTCTCCTGCATCAGCCGCACCTTGTCGGGCCAATGGTCGAGGCTCTTGAGCCCGTCGAGCAGATCGTCGGCGAAGGCGGTGATCTTCAGGAACCACTGCGACAGCTTCTTCTTCTCGACCGGCGCGCCCGACCGCCAGCCGCGCCCGTCGATCACCTGCTCGTTGGCGAGCACGGTCATGTCGACCGGGTCCCAGTTGACGTAGCTTTCCTTGCGCGTGACCAGCCCCGCGGCGAACAGGTCGAGGAACAGCGCCTGTTCCTGCCCGTAATAGTCGGGCTCGCAGGTCGCGAGCTCGCGGCTCCAGTCGATTGCGAGGCCGAGGCGCTTCAGCTGCGCGCGCATCGCGGCGATATTGTCGCGCGTCCAGCCGCCGGGGTGGACCCCCTTTTCCATCGCCGCATTCTCGGCCGGCATGCCGAAGGCGTCCCAGCCCATCGGATGGAGCACCGCGTGCCCGGTCATCCGCTTGAAGCGCGCGAGCACGTCGCCCATCGCATAGTTGCGGACGTGCCCCATATGGATGCGCCCCGACGGATAGGGGAACATCTCGAGGATATAGGCTTTCGGCTTGTCGCCCCCGACCATATCTTTGCTGTCGTCGGTGGCAAAGCTGTTCGCGGCCTCCCACGCCGCCTGCCAGCGGGCGTCGGCAGCCAGGGCGCCAAAGCGCGATTCGCGGGTCATGTCCTGTTTACCCCGTTGTCTGTCGGTTGGCGCGGGTCCGCGCCGGAGAATTAGCCTTCGAACGCGCTGCGGCGCAGGTCGCGGGCGCGGGTGAGGATGATCTCCTCCAGCTTCTGCACCGTCGCCGCCTGCACCGGCGCGTCGACCCAGCCGCCGCCCTGCGCGACCTGGCGCGACGCGGCGACGCGCAGCGCGTCGGCGCGCAGATCCTGGTCGAGGATCGACACCGTCACCTTCATGCGTTCGTTCGGGTTGCTCGGATTGGCGTACCAGTCGGTGATGATCACCCCGCCCGACGAATCGGCCTGGAGCAGCGGCATGAACGACAGCGAATCGAGCGACGCGCGCCACAGATAGCTGTTCACGCCGATCGTCGTCACCTGCGACGCGGCGAGGTCGGCCTTGGGCCGTTCCTTCCCGCCGCCGCACCCCGCGAGGCCGAGCGCCGCGACGCCGAGCAGGGCGAGCGCCGCCGGGCGGCGGCCGAGCCGGGCAAGGAAGGAAAGCTGGGGCATGCCGAATACCTTATCATGGGGCGCCGCCGGGCCGGGCGGCCGGCTGCGCTGCGGGAATTGCAAGCGTCTCTATCGCCGTTGCCGCCGTCCGGCAAGCGCGGCAATACGCCATCCGCCGCGGTCCCGACTGTGGTCATCGTGCAACAATCCGGGTAAAAGCAGGCATGGGACGATCGGGCGAAGCGGAAACGCTGGCAATCCGGCGGCAGCCGTCCTATCTGGAGATTCGATTGGGGTTGGAGTCGCAGGATAATGGCGCGGAAACCGCGACATTTTTGGAGGGGTAGCGTCGTCGTTCTGGCGACCCTTTCGCTCGCCCTGCCCCCTGCCCTCGCCGCGATGAGCCGCGCCGACCGCATCCGCGACACGACGCTGTCGCAGACGCTGCTCGGCCAGTTCACTCCCGCGTCGGGCGATCCGCGCCTGATCGCGCGCTACGTCCGCATGTCGGAAGAATCGCGCCGCGCGTTCAGCTTCACCCCCGCGATCACCGACGACAGCCGCAAGAATCGCGCGATCACCGTCGTGATCCGCGCCCGCGACGAGGCGTCGAGCGCCGCGCGCACCGCCGCGCTGGCCGCCGGGCGCAGCAAGACGCCGATCGGCATCGCCCCCGTCGCCTATGATCTGGGCGCATCGGTCGGCTTCCAGAAGTTCGTGACCCCGGCGCTGCCGAGCGGCACCGACCTGCGCAACCTGCCCGTCGCCAAGGCGCCCGAGCAGGAAGAGGCCAAGTCGCGCTTCGCCACCCGCGTCATCAACCGTGCCAGCGATCCGGCGGGCGCGACCGACCGCATCACCGCGCCGGGCGACAACCAGAGCGTCGATGTCGTCAGCAGCTATCGCCTGACGAAGAATCTCGATGTCACCGCGGGCGTGCGCTATCGTACCGACGACCGCTTCCAGCCGCTGACCGATTCGCGCCGCGACAGCCAGGCGGTCTATGTCGGGACGGCGTTCCGCTTCTGACGCTGCCGGCGCTTCGCCGCTTTCGTCTTTCCCCGATCATCCCACGCGTCGATCGCCGCCCAGCCGGGCACGGCGATGCCGCCGCCCGCCGCGCGGAGCCGCAGCGCGCGCGCGCGCGCCGGCGTCATGCCGCCGAGCGCGACCGCCCGCCCGCCAGCCAGCCGCGCGAGCGGCGTCGCGGCGCGTTCGTCGGTGAACAACCAGACACCGGAAAGGCGGG
>NZ_MEFH01000019.1:0-40037 GCF_001725095.1 Sphingopyxis sp. SCN 67-31
GTCGAGACACTTGTCGGCCTTGCGCCACGCTGATGGGTGTCTCGACTTCGCTCGACACGAACGGAACGATAGGCGGATTTACGGCCCGACGCCCTAACGGCAGCCCCGCTGCCAGTCGAAGAACACGCCCTGCCATCCCCACCCCGACTGGTGGACCACCTCGGTCAGCACATGCGCCAAATTGGCGGGGTTCGCCGCGGCTTCGCTGTCGCCCACGATCTCGACGCGATCGTCGGCGATGCGCGGGGCAATCTGGCGCCGGATCGCTTCGTTCGGCGGGGTCAGCGTCAGGCTGGCGTCGTAGATGATGTCGGCGTCGGGGTGCGTGCCGTCGCGCGGGCGCAGGCTGCTGCTCATCCGCGCCTCGCCGGCGTTCATCGGCTTGTCGCCGCGGACCAGCGACACCTCGCGCGCCCGCACGCAATGACCGGCGGAAACGAAGGTCAGCCGCACCCCGATCGTCCGCTTGCCGCCGCGAAAGTCGCGCGTCACCAGCAATTGTTCGGGCCGGTCCGCCGGGCGCTCGACGTGAAGGTTCAGCCCGGCATTCGCCAGCGATTCGATCCGCCGCTTCAGGCGCTGCTCGGGCAGCGGCATGGCGCCGGGCGCGGGCGGCACCCACGCCGTCCAGGCGGCGAGCCACAGCATGAAAACGGCCATGATCGCGAAATAGGCGACGCCGAAGGCCACCATGAACCGCCATTGCGCGAACCAGTTGTCGGGGCCGCTTTGCATCACGTAAACAGCGGGGACGAGCGCCCCGAACATGGTGAGCGCCCAGGCCGTGATGCCGATCTGCGAACGGTCGGTCCCCCACGCGGTCACGCCGCCGATCAGCAGCGCGACCGGCAGGAACAGGATGACGATCGCGGTGGGCGTCATCAGGCCGTCGCGCAGCCACAGCCAGCCCAGCGCGCCCGCGCCCGCGAGTAGCAGCAGCAGCGCGGCGACGATCACCGGCGGGCTCGACAGCCGGCTCATCGCGTCTCGCCGCCCGTCACCCGGCCGGTGATGGCAACCGCGCCTGCCTCGATTCCGCCGGGGATGTCGCCGCGCCGGAAACGGGGCAGGATCACGCCGTCCATGATCTGCTGCGCGGCGGCGTCGGGCAGGCGGTCCGACAGCTCGCGCCCGACCATGATCCGCGCCTGCCGTTCGTTCGGCGCGACGAGCAACAGGATGCCGCTGTCCGCGATGCCGCGGCGGTCGGCGACCGTCGCGGCAAAGCGGGCAATGTCGATCCCGCCGAGCGAGGGCGTGGTGACGATGACCAGCGGATGTCCGCTTCGCTGGTCGAAGGCCGTCAATACGGCATCGAGCCGCGCCTTGCTGTCGGCGGACAGGATGTTCGCTTCGTCGGCGATGCGCCCCTGCACGATGCGGAAGGCGACGCCGCCTTCGCCTTGCCGCACGGCATCGGCGGGGCTGCTGGTGCCCAGGTCGATACGGACGATGCGCGGCGGCTTGTCGGGGCCGTCGATCGGCACATACCGGATGCGCGCGGCCATCCCGTTCGTCAGCCGGACCGCCGGTTTCTCCTCGGTGCTGCCGCGATTGGCGAAGCCCGCTTCCAACGCACCCCAATTGATGCGGAACGCGACGGGGCCGACGGAAAAATATTCGTAATGGCTGTAAGCATGGGCGTCCGAACTCTTGCGCTTCCTGCTCACGCGTTCCAGGCGCCAATCATGGATCGGCCCTTCGACCTGCCGGGCCTCTCCATTCGCCACCGCCTGCGTGACGCGGCGCTGGTCCCACCACGGCACCGCGCCCGACGCGAGGACTGTGAAGACGCCGATCGCCATAAGCGGATAGCTTGTCCAGCCCGCTTTGCCGAAACCCCATTTCATCACCGCGCCGGCAATGATGAATGCCAGCCCGATCAGCGGGAACTGCAAGCCGACGCTGTCGCTCGCAATGTCATAGACGGTCGTATAGGTCATGGCCGCGCCCCGTTCGCGCGTCTCAATCCTTCAGATAGCGGTCGCCGCATGCGGCCATCGCGTCAACCGGCGGCCCCCACCGCACCGCCTTGGCCAGCGCGCGCATCGCGATCTCGCCGATATGATCGTCATCCTCCGCCGGATAGACTTCGCTGTTCGACAATTGCTCGAGCTGGCCGTTGAGCTTGACCCAGGTCGCGGTGCGGGGATCGGGCGCGATGTCGCTTTGCGCGAAGATTTGAAGCACCACGGTCGACAGCACATAGCATTGGATGCGCGTGTCGCGGGTATCGGGCGGCAGGCCCTTGAACGCGTTCGCCTGCGTTTCCGGGAACGCCGTGGCGCAGGGGCCGGTGTAGCTTGCGGCATTCTTGTCGGCGACGAACCTGTCCTGCAATCCCTTGTCGCGCGTGCCGATGCGCTCGATCCTGGCGACGACCTTGGCCGGGTCGTCGAGGTCGCCGTCCGTCCCGGCGAGCAGCGCGAAATGCAGCGCCTGGCTCGCGGTGTCGAGCGGGACGGACCCCTTGCCGACCTTTTCCTGCGCCAGCGCCATGGTGGCGCCATAGCAGAGCGAGGCGCTTTCCGTCCGGTCGGCGGGCAGCTGGACGGCGGGCGCGCCGCCGCAGCCGGAGAGGGTCAGGCCCGCGCAGGCCGTGATTCCCAGCGCCGCGCTGTACCACGTCGTCGTTCGGTGCGGCTTGCCATGCATCTCGATTCCCCCGCTAAACTCTGTCCTCGCGTTGGCCGACCATGGGCGCGGGATCGTCGGCTGTCATGGACCATGCGGAACCGGCATGGGATTTTACGGCACTCGCGGCCTCCGCCTCAGGGGGGGGAGCGGCCGTGCCGGTGCGTCCGCATCGGGTTCCGCCCCGTCCGCGACGGCGGATCGCGAAGGCGCTACGATGAGCCCGTGGCGCCGATCGATGCGGAGGAAAGCGAATGCCCCATGCCCGATGGATAGCGGTCGGCGGTGCGATCGCGCTGGCGGCGGTCGCTGCGCCGGCCGGGGCGGAGGATGGCGGACGCGGTGCCGGCTATGCCGCCGAAGGGCCCGCCTTCGACCTGCCGGCCGACATGCGTGTCGAACGGCAGGAGATGCATGTCGCGCTCGATTCGATCCGGCTCGTCTACGTCTTTCATGCATCGACGCGCCGGACCGTCCATTTCCGCTTCGTCCTGCCCGCCATGCCGGTCGATGCCAGCCCCGACGCCATCGGGCTCGACGGGCAGGGCGAGGTCGCCGGGCTTGCCGCCGACCGGCGTCCGCTCAACTATCTGGACCTGTCGGTGCGCGTGAACGGCGCGCCGCTGGCGCTCTCCGGCCGCGGGCGTGCGCTGCATCGGGGCAGGGACGTGACGCGGCAATTGCTCGATGCCGCCGTGCCCCTGCTCTACCATTTGGACGAAGAAGCGCCGTGGCGCCGCCTTCCGGCCCGCACCCAGGCAATGCTCGACGCCGACGGCCTGCTCGTGCTCGACACCGCGGACTGGAGCTATCAGGCGGATTTCGAATGGGATCAGCGCTTCGAGCCGGGGGATACGCGGGTCGAGATCCGCTATGTCCCGGTCGCCGATTACTGGAGCGACATCAATTCCGCCGAATTTCCCGAGATAGCCCCCGGCGGCCCGGCGACGCGGACCTATTGCATCGACGACGCGCTGCGCCGGGCCTATTTCCGCCATCCGGCCTACGACCTCTTTACGATCGCCCACGGCTGGGCCGCACCGGCCGGACGGCACGGCCGGGCCGCCCACTATCGCCTGGTCGTCGACAAGGGCGCCGCCGCCAACATGGTCGCCTTCTGTCCCGCGGCGGCTCGAAAGACCGCCGCGACGACATTCGAATGGTCGGCCGCCGACGTCAAGCCAGACCGCTCCTTCGGCGCCCTCTTCTTCATCGCCCCCGATCAATAGCGGGCGCGCAGCGTCAGATAGAGCGAACGCCCCGGCTCGGGAAAACCGTCGGTCAGGCTGTATTCCTCGTCGAACAGGTTGCGCGCGCCGACGCCGATCTCGATCTTCTCGGTGACGGCATAGTCGATGCGCAGCGCCGTGTTCACATAGGAACCCGTGCGGTAATAGCGCGCCGGCTGCGATGCGGGCGTTGCGGTGAACAGCGTCCAACGGCTCGATGCGATCTCGACGCTCGGCTGGACGTGCAGGCCCGCCAGCGGCGCCCAGTCGGCATAGATCAGGCCCTTGTGCGTCGGCACCCCGGTGGGCCGGAACCCCGGATTGGCGGCATAGGACAGGTCGCGCTTGATGACCGTGTAATTGGCCCCGAGGTCGAGGCCGGGCGCGAGCGTCGCCGACAGCGACGCTTCGGCGCCGTAATATTCGCCGCTGCCGACGTTCCGGCTCTGGTTGAGGTTGGTGAGCACGCAGCCGGGAGTCGGCGTCGCGGGCGGCGTGGTCGACGCGGTGCAGGGGTAGCCCGGCGTCAGGACGCCGAAGATCGCTTCGTCGACCCAGCTGTAGAAGATCGCACCGTCGACCCGCACGCCGCCGGCCGTCCAGCTTGCGCCGATTTCGGCGTTGGTCGCGCGTTCGGCCTTCAGTTCGGGGTTGGGGATGGCGGTGTTGAACCGCTGGCTGAAGCGCTCGAAGATCGTCGGGAAGCGCGCACGCGACGACAGGCTGGCGTGCAGCGTCAACGCGTCGCCCGCGTCCCAGTCGAACCGGCCCTGCAGGTTCCAGGCGTCAGCGTCGCGGCGCGGATATTGATAGAGGACCGCCGGGGTGCCCGAGGTTCCGAGCGGCGAACCGAACTCCTCGGCACGCTTGAGGTCGCGCCAGTCGAAGCTGCCTCCGACCGTGAAGCGGAGCGCCGTCGTCAGGGCAAGCTCGTTTTGGAGCGCGATGGAGAAGGTGTTTTCGGTCTGCGTCTGCCGCGGCTCGGTCGACGGCACGCCCGCCGTCGAGAAGCTCGTCTGCGCCTCGACATGCTTGTCGTGACGGTAATGGAAGGCGAGCCGCAGCGTGTCGGCGTCGCTCATCCGGAAATCGAGCTGCGCCGACCCGCCCCAGGCCTTGTCGAAATAGGGGCTGTCGAACGCGAAGGGACGGCTCTGCGTGGATTGGGTGCGGTCGTTGAACGAGCGCAGCATCGAATCGAAGCGGTTGTAATAGGCGCGCGTCTTGAGCGTCGCGCGGTCGCCGAGCGCCGTGGTCGACAGGAAATAGATGGATTCGATTTCCCACTTCGGCCAGGTCCAGAAACGCGGCGTGTTGACGAGGTCGCTGACGTGCATCGGCGCGTTCTTCGATCCGTCCTGCCGCGTGTAGCTGATCGCATATTCGTCGCTTTCGTTCGGCGTGAAGCCGAGCTTCACATTGGCGCGCCAGTCGCGGGTCCGCGAAAAATCGCGCTCGCCGCCGTCTTCGAGCGTCGGGACGATCGGCGTGAAGCTGTCCGGCAGATCCCAATGGTCGGTGAAGCTGCGCGCATAGCTGGCCTGCGCATACCAGCGCTCGTGCCGCGTCCCGATCAGCGCCGACGCCGAATAGCCGGCATAATCGGCGTCGTTGTCGAACGTGACCATGCCGCGCACGTCGATGTCGAGCGCCTTGGTCGGGCGCCGCGTGACGAGGTTGATCGCGCCGCCCATCGCGCCCGGCCCGTCGAGCACCGACGCATAGCCCTTCGCCACCTGCACCTCCGAGATGTCGGTGGTCAGGAAGCGGCCATAGTCGAGCCGGTTGTCGGCGGGCAGGTACACGCGGATGCCGTCGATCGAGAGCGGCACCTGGAACCGGTCGAAACCGCGGACGAAGACGAGGCGTTCGTTGCGCGTGCCGCCGCTGTTGCCCGCGACGACGCCGGGCATCAGGTTGATCGCATCGTCGAGCGCGGTGCGGTTGAACTTGTAGATCGCCTCGCGCGACAGGCTTTCGCCGTCGATGCCGATCCCTTCGCTTCGCGGCGCGGTGACGACGATCTGCCCGAGGGCGAAGCGATCGTCGCCGGTGTCCGGCGCGCTCTGGTCCTGCGCCTGCGCCTGCGAGGTCGCGAGGCAGCCTGCCGACAGCAGGAGGGAGAGTATGGTCCGCATGATTTACCCCTTTTTTTCTCGCCGAATCACTATATACGGCCATATATAGTGATATCGCACGGAGGAAAGATGTGATGCGCCCTTCTCTGCTTTTATTTTCCCTTGTTCTCCCAATGGCTCTCCCGCTGGCCGCCGGCAGCGCGCTGGCGCAGGCTCCGGCCGGCGCCGATCCGGCCTGTGCCGGAAAGCCGCCGGCGGCGCTGCCCGCGTCGCTCGCCGATTGGCGGACGCCCGACGCGATGAAGGCGGCGGGGAATGCGAAGACCGCGGCAAAGGCTGCGCTGAAGCCGGGGGCCGCGGTCCGCGCGACGCTGCTGCCGACGCCGAAGGTCGCCTATCCGGTCCGCCCTGAAAAGCCGGGGGGAACGGTCAGCTATGGCGGGCTGTTCCGCTTCACGGTCGCCCGCGAAGGCGTCTGGCGCGTCGCGCTCGGGTCGGCGGCCTGGGTTGATGTGGTCCTGGACGGCAAGGCGATGCGGTCGGTCGCGCACGGCCACGGCCCGGCCTGTTCGGGGGTCCGCAAGATGGTCGACTATCGCCTGACCCCCGGCACCTATACGCTTCAGGTCGCGGCGAACGGTTCGGACAGCCTGACCCTGCTGGTCACGCCGCAACCGTGAGACGGCTGTGGGCCGCGGCGGCGCTGCTGCTCGTCGCGGCCGTCGCGCCTGGCTGGCAATGGCCGCAGGACACCGGGTTCGATCCCCCACCGGTGCCCGCGGACAATGCGATGAGCGCCGCCAAGGTCGAACTCGGCCGACGGCTCTTTTATGACGCGGACTTGTCGAGCGACGGGACGCTGGCCTGTTCGAGCTGTCACGAGCAGCGGCACGGCTTCGCGGACAGCGTCGCGACGCGGCCCGGCGTCGGCGACCATGCGGGCAAGCGCAATGCGCCGGGCCTCGCCAATGTCGCCTGGCTGCCGCGGCTGACCTATGCCGACCCCGGCGCGACCAGCCTCGAAATCCAGGCGCTGACGCCTCTGCTCGGCGAAAATCCCGTCGAGATGGGGATGAAGGGACGGGAAGCGGAGCTTGCCCGGCGGCTGAAGGCGGATGCCTGCTATCGCCGGTCGTTCGCCAGAGCCTTCCCCGATTCCCGAATCACCGTGCCCAACGTCGTCGCCGCGCTGGCTGCGTTCCAGCGGACGATGATTTCGTCCGATGCGCCTTACGATCGCTTCCGCCGCGGCGACGCCGCCGCGCTGACCGGGCCGCAGCGCGAAGGCGAACGCCTGTTTCGGACCAGCGGGTGCAGTTCGTGCCACGCGGGTCCGCACCTGACCGACGCCGCCTATCATCGGCTTGGCGATCCGGCCCCGTCCGACGCGGGGCTGGTCGAGCAAACGGGACTGGAGGAGGATCGCGGGCGCTTTCGCACGCCGTCGCTGCGCAACGTCGCGATCACCGGCCCGTGGTGGCACGACGGCACGGCGACCAGCCTGGAGGACGCCATCCGCCGTCATCCGGTCTCCCTGGCCGATCGGGACATCGCGGCGCTCGTCGCTTTCCTGCATGGCCTGACCGACGAACGGTTCCGCACCGATCCGCGGCTTGCGCGGCCCGATACGGCTTGCGGCAAGCGATTATGAACTTTCGGTCTGATGTGCCGCGGGAAGCGGTTCGGACCGTATCATCCCGGCCAGGCGATCGCACGACGGCCCTGTGATGCTGGCGCGTGCCGAAGCCTGTATGGCCCGATAGGCGGCAAGCACCTGCTGTCCGGTGTCGGTCAGCCGGGCACCCCGGTTATGGCTCCCTCCCGCCACCGTCTGGACCAGCCGCTCGTTCCAGCAGCGATTCATGACGTCGACCAGCAGCCAGGTGCGCCGATAGCTCATGCCAAGCGCGCGGCCGGCCGCCGAAATCGAACCATGATCCTGAATCGCTTCGAGCAGGTCGGCCTTGCCGGGACCCATCGCGATTTCGTCGCCGCACAGGAACTGGATCTTGATCTTGAAGGGAGGTTTTCCGGACATACCGCATGATAGGCCCGAAATGGCGCCCATCGCAATCGGCGTTGCCATGCGCCGGGTTTCGATCCCGGCGTCGCCGTGCGCAAGTCGGGATCAGCAGGGAAGGGCGGCTCCGCCGATACCCCGGCGCGCCCGCGCCAGCAGCACGCGGGTCGAACGCACCGCACTGTCGAGCATCGCGGCCACGGCCCCCGTATCGGCGAACCGCGCGCCGCGATCGCCTGCCCCGTCGAGCAGGCCGAGCAGCATTCGCTCGTCCGCGGACAAGGCTGCCGACTGGCCCGCGACGAGGCGGCGGCCGAGCGCCAGTTCGTACAGCATCAGCAGGCTGTCGAATGCCGGGGCAAGCATCGCGCCGCGCGCCGGCGCCAACAGCTTGTGCAGGCGCTGCTGCACCGGCGCGCCGGCATCGCGCGCCGCCCGCCAGCATCGCAGCGCCGCCGGGACGAGCGTCGCTTGGGGATCGGACAGGTCGGCAATCGGGGAAGCCGGACGAAGCGCAGCCATGGCCTTGCCTTCCTTTGCTGGGGTGTCAGTTCCGGGTATAATATTTGCGAACGATTCGCAATAAGAAACTATGCGCCGGCGGTGCGATCGCCGCTTTTTATGTCGGAAGTGCGCTGGATCAATTTCGGCCGGAGCGAAACACCCTACTCTTTGCTTCCAACAGCCAAGGGGCGAATGCGGCATGTTCGACACATCACTGGCAGAGCAGATCTGGACCAAGAAATATCGCTTCCAGCCGATCGAGGGCGGCGGCGACGACAGCGTGCAGGCGACATGGACGCGCGTTGCCCGCGCCATCGCCGCGAACGAGGCGCCGGCCGAACAGGCGCGCCGCGAGCGGGAGTTTCTGGAGGCGCTGACCGATTTTCGCTTCATTCCCGCCGGCCGTATCCTGGCCGGGGCGGGGACGGCGCGCAACGTGACGCTGTTCAACTGTTTCGTGATGGGGGCGATTCCCGACGACCTCGACGGTATCTTCGCGCATCTGCGCGAGGCGGCGGTGACGATGCAGCAGGGCGGGGGGGTCGGCATGGACTTCTCGTCCATCCGCCCCGCCGGCGCGGCGGTTCGCGGCGTCGGCGCGCAGGCTTCGGGTCCGCTCAGCTTCATGGACAGCTGGAATGCGATGTGCGGCACCATCATGGCCGCGGGCCAGCGGCGCGGCGCGATGATGGGGTGCCTGCGCATCGACCATCCCGACATAGAGGCGTTCATCGACGCCAAGCGCGACCCCGCGCGCTTCCGCAATTTCAACCTGTCGGTGCTGGTCAGCGACGCCTTCATGAAGGCGCTCGCCTGCGACGGCGAATGGCCGCTCGCCTTCGGCGGCGCGGTGCATCGCACGGTCGGCGCGCGCGACCTGTGGCGGCGGCTGATGCAGGCGACCTACGACGTCGCCGAACCGGGGGTCATCTTCATCGACCGAGTGAACCAGCAGAACAATCTCGCCTATTGCGAGGATATCCTGGCGAGCAACCCGTGCGGCGAACAGATGCTGCCCGCCTATGGCGCCTGCCTGCTCGGCTCGATCAACCTCGCCCGGCTGGTCCCGCAGCCCTTTTCGGCGCATGCCGCGCTCGACGAGGAGGAATTGTCGGCGCTGACCGCGACCGCGGTCCGCTTCCTCGACAATGTGATCGACATCTCGCGCTATCCGCTGCCGCAGCAGGAGGCCGAGGCGAAGGCGAAGCGTCGCATCGGGCTCGGCGTCACCGGGCTCGCCGACGCGCTGCTGTTCTGCAACACCGTTTATGGCTCGGCCGACGCGATCGCGCTGACGCAGCGTTGGCTGGGCACCATCAAGCAGGCCGCCTATCGCGCGAGCGCGCATCTGGCGGCGGAAAAGGGGCGGTTCCCGCTCTACGATCCGGCGATCCTCGACCGGCCGAACCTGCGCTCGCTCGACGAGGCGACCCGCACGCTGGTCGCGGAAAACGGCCTGCGCAACGGCTGCCTCACCTCGATCGCGCCCACCGGCACCACGTCGCTGCTCGCGGGCAACGTCTCTTCGGGCATCGAACCGGTCTTCGCCTACAGCTACAGCCGCAAGGTCCGTCAGGCCGATGGCTCGACGCGCGAGGAGGCGGTGGAGGACCACGGCTATCGCGTGTGGAAGCAGGTGAAGGGCGACGAGGCGCCGCCCGACGCGCTGTTCGTCAGCGCGCAGTCGCTCGACCCGTCGGATCATCTGGCGATGCAGGCGGCGGCGCAGCCCTTCATCGACAGTTCGATCTCCAAGACCGTCAACTGCCCCGAGGACATCGATTTCGAGGCCTTCGTCGACATCTATTCGGAGGGCTATCTGCTCGGCTGCAAGGGGCTGACGACCTATCGCCCGAACGACACGACCGGATCGGTGCTGAGCGTCGCCCCGGCGGCGCCCGCCGCGCCCGCGGCCGAGGCCGAATTGCAGCCGCGCCCCGAATCGCTCCATGGTACGACCTACAAGATCAAATGGCCCGACAGCGCCCATGCCGTCTATGTCACGATCAACGACATCGACAGCGGCGGGACGCGGCGCCCGTTCGAGATCTTCATCAATTCCAAGAATATGGAGCATTATTCATGGACGCTGGGGCTCACCCGGATGATATCCGCGGTGCTGCGCCGCGGCGGCGACATCGCCTTCGTCGCAGAGGAACTGAAGGCGGTGTTCGATCCGCGGGGCGGAGCGTGGATGGGGGGCCGTTACGTTCCGTCCCTCCTCGCGGCGATCGGCGACCTGTTCGAGCGGCATCTGGAGGCGCTGAGCGGCCGCGAGGGGCCGCGCCCCGACCCGGTCGACGGCGCCCCGGCCAAAGCGCGGGTCGCGGTTCCCGCGATCTGTCCGCAATGCAGCGCGGCGGCGGTGCAGCGCACCGAAGGCTGCGACAAATGCCTCGAGTGCGGCTATTCGCGATGCGGCTGACCGGCCGGGCCTGACGCCCCGCGCGGAGCGTCACGCGGGGCCTGCGGTCGGGGTCAGGCGGCGATGCCGCAGGCCAGCGCGCCGATCCCGCGTGGGTCGAGAATCTCGATCAGCGTCAGCGAATGCGAGCGGATGACCCGCGCCTTGCGCAGGTTAGTGAGTTCGCGGCTCACCGTTTCCTTGGTCAGCCCCAGATAGTCGGCGATGTCGCCCCGGCTCATCGGCAGCGGAACCAGATTCGCCCCGTCGCGGCCGCGGAATCCGGCGCGGCGCTGAATATCCGACAGAAAGCCCGCCAGCCGTTCCGCCGCGGTCTGGCGGCCGAGCGTCACCATCCTTTCCTGCGCGATGGCCAGTTCGGCGGTCGCGCGCCGATAGCGCGCCTCGGCCAGCGCCGGATAGTGATCGACGAACCATTCGAACCGCCGCTTCAGGACGCGGCACAGGGTCGTGTCGCCGATCGCCTCGGCCGCGAAGCCGTGGCTTTGCTGCGTCTCGAAGCCGACGAAATCGCCGGGGAACAGAAAGGCGACGATCTGCCTGCGTCCGTCCGACAGGATCGCGTAAAGCTTGACGACGCCGCTGGTCAGGCTGAACACGCAGTCGGCGGGGTCGCCCTGGTGGAACAGCGTCTGCCCGGCGGTCAGGTGCAGCCGGCCCCCCTGGTTGCGGAAATCGGCCAGCGTCTCGACATCCAGCGCGCGGCACAGGGCCTCGGCGCTGACGTCGCAACTGCGGCAGGGGTGGTCCTTCGACAGCATCGCGCGCTTCGTCATGATCGGCTTTCCCGCGGCATGTTTCTCCCTGCCGCTCGCCCAACGGGCCGGCTTTCGCAATCGCAAATCGCTGTCCGATTGATATGAATCAAGTGCAGGATGCGCGGCCGCCCGGACGCTCCGCGCCGGTCGTTTTCGCTCTTTCCCGTCGCCGCCTTTTCGTCAGGTCGAGGCGGCGTGCAGCCGGGCCGGCCAATAGCGATGCCCGGCGATTCCGTGCCAGAATCCGTTGGAAAAGGGCGCCCCGATATCGAGGGCCTCGATCCGCTCGGCCGCCTGCGCGGCATCGGTGCGCCCGGCGGCGCGGTCGGCGAAGATCGTCGCCACCGCCACCATGTCGACGCCGTGCGGCATCAGGCGGTAATGGTCGATGCCCATCGCCCGCATCTCGTCCAGCTCGGCGATCAGGTTGACATAGCTGTGCGACAGGGTCTGGATGCCGTTGATCGCCAGCATGGCCTGGCCGTCGAGGGTGCGCAGCGGCATGCCGTCGGGGTCTTCGCCGCAGACGAACTGGCAATCGTCCTTGGTGCGCCGGTGCGCGCGCGCGTGGTAGCAGCGGGCCGAAACCGCCAGCGACGCGCGCCCGAACACCTGCACCTCGGTCGCTGCGCCGAGGTCGGCGGCGGTCCGCGCCAGCCCCTCGGCCGCGCCGCGCGGCAGTTCCGCGGGCAGGGTGAAATGCGCCGCCCCGGCGCGCGCGAGATACGCCATCGAGCGTTCGTTGTAGACGTTCATCATCGGCCCGATGCGGTGCGGCCGACCACTCGCCGCGGACAGGCCGGCGGCGTTGTTGACCTCGACCGGATAATCGGTCTGCGCGCACAATTCGGTGATCGCCCGGCGTTCGCGCGGCAGCACCACCTCCGCCAGCGTCGACAGCACGACCTGCTTGCCCGCGCGTTCGAGCCGCTCGATCACCTCGGGATAGTGGCGGTCGAAAAAGGGGCTGCGCTTCGAACAGACGACCTCGCCCAGATAGACGGTGTCGATCGGGGCCTCGTCCGCGATCCGGGCATAGAAATCGCGCTTCCGGTCCGCATCCCAGTGGAACAGGATCGGGCCGAGGGTCAGTTTCGCCGTGGACATCGCCGTCACCGCCATTTCTTGGTCGCAAAGGCGCCGTGGGTCTGCTTCTGCCCCTCGGTCAGCGCGATCAGGTCGGCGGATGGCGGCGTCTGCCCGGCCATCACCGCGTCGATCGCGGCGCGAAAGGCGCCGACCACCGCGCCGACATAGGCGCGCGACCGCTGCCGCCCCTCGATCTTGAAGGCATCGACGCCCCCGCCGATCAGGCTGGGCAGCATGTCCATCAGATTCAGGCTGACGGGCTCCTCGAAGGCGTAATAGGGATCGTCGCGCACCGGCGCGCGATACCGCCCCTTGCAGATCGTCGGATAACCCGCCTGCTGCCCGGCCTCGAAGCGGTCGATGACGTGACAGCCCAGCTGCGCGGTGAGGGCGCCGTTCTCCGCCCGCTGATAGTGGACTTCCGAAGCGGGGGAACACACCCCGTCCATGTTGGTCGAGCGGCCGACGGCATAGTTGGTGAGGCTGCACCGGCCCTCGACCATCAGGCCGTGATTGCCGAACACGAACGTCTCTATCTCGCACGGAATCTCGGACTTGAGCTGGCGGATTTCGGGCACCGTCAGGATGCGGGGCAGCACGACGCGCCGGACGCCGAACCGCTCGCAATAATAACGGATCGCCTCGGGGCTGGAGGCGGCCGCCTGCACAGACAGGTGCAATCGGCAGCCGGGATGATGATCGGCCAGATAGGCCGCCACCCCGATGTCGGCGACGATGAAGGCGTCGATGCCCATCGCCGCCCCGTCGTCGGCCGCCTGCTTCCACAGGTCGAACCGGCCCGCCGGGGGAAAGGTGTTGAGCGCGAGCAGCACTTTCGCGCCCCTGGCATGGGCATAGCCGACCGCCGCCTGCATCTCATCGGGCGTGAAGTTGAGGCCGGAGAAGTTGCGCGCGTTGGTCGCATTCTGGAAGCCGCAATAGACGGCGTCCGCCCCGGCATCGACCGCCGCGCGCAGCGTCGCGGGGGTTCCCGCCGGACAGATGAGCTCCGGGCTGCCGGTCATCGGCCGCCCCCGCGGTTCGGCCGGGCGTGGCGCCGGCGCAGCAACGCCCAGGCGATCCGGCTGGCCGGTCCCAGCGCGTCGGCCACCCGGTCCGCGATCGACCCCTCGACATCGTCGATCGCGTTGCGCAGGCACACCACCGCCTCCAGATCGCCGCCGATGTCGAGGTCGCGCGAGAAGAAGAGCGCGTCGCCGTCGCGCTGGGCGTCGATCAGACCCAACAGGTCGCGGAGGCGGCCCGATATGCGCGTGTCGTGCGGCGGCTCGGCGCGGCGCGGCCAGGCGACCAGTTCCGGCCGGTCGGGGTCCGGCCGCAGCAGCAGCACGAAGGGCAGGTCGCGGGCGTCGATCAGGAATCGGCTGTGCCGATGCGGGCCGAGCCGCTCGAACAGTTCGGGAAGCGTGCGCGTGACGTCGCGGACGATCCGGTTCAGGATCGGCTGGATCATCACCCGTATCGGCGAGGGCGGAGGCGACCGAAGCGGCTCGAACCGCCGGCGCGGGGGAAGGGTGGGCGCGATCAACATGCGGCACGCCTATCACGCCGCGCGACACCCGGAGTGACATGGATCAAGCGGCTCGCATATGGCGGGCGGCGAAGCGGGTTTGCGCGGGCCACCGCTATCCCTCGTCATGCTGAACCTGTTTGGCAATTATCCCTTTTCGACAGGCAACCGTTCCCCGGCGAAAGCCGGGGTCCACGCGGCGCAGCACTATGCCATCTGGACCCCGGCTTTCGCCGGGGAACAGCTCCTTACTTGCCTGACGGAATCCCTGATCTGACCCCGCGACAAGCACCGCGTAAACCGAAAAGGCGGACCGTGGATGCTGAAACAAGTTCAGCGTGACGGATGGGGGAATGACGACGGATTCCACTGAACCCACCACCGTGGCCCACGCGCCGTTGACCGCTCCGACCGGGCGTGGAAGGATCGCAGGGTGATCGCCGCTCCCATGCCTCTTGCCGCCGTCCCGTCCCTTGGCCTTTGAGCGTCCCGCCATCGTGATCGCGGCGGGCGGGGATGGCGCGCGCATCGGCGGCGGCAAGCCTGCGCGGATGCTCGGCGGGCTGCGGCTGATCGACCATGCGGTGGCGTGGGCGCGCCGCCACGGCGATGCGGTCGCGCTGGCGGTGCGGCCCGGCGACGGCGATTGGGGCACCGGCTGTCCGCTCCTGTTCGACGGTCACCGCGATATCGGGCCGATCAGCGCGCTGGCGAGCGCGTTCGATCATGCGCGCGCGCAGCGCCGCCCCGCCGTGCTGATGATCGGCTGCGACATGCCCTTCCTGCCCGACGATCTGGTTGAACGCCTGTCGTCGGCGCTGGACGGCCACGGCGCCGCGCTTCCCGTCAGCCGCGGGCGCCTGCATCCCACCGCCGCGCTGTGGCGACCCGACAGCGGCGCGCTCGACGCCTATGTCGCGCGCGGCGGCCAGTCGTTGCGGCGCTTTGCCGGAGAGGTCGGGATGGCCGAAGTGGCGTGGGACGCCGCCGGGCCCGATCCCTTCGCGAACATCAACGATGCGGCGGCACTGGCGGCGGCCGAAGCGCGGATCAGAACGCCAGCGCGCTGACCGGTGCGCCGGGCTCCAGCGCCGCCTGGTCCGGCGGGCAGCGGATCAGGCAGTCGGCGACGGCGAGCGCCGCCTGCGCGCCGCTGTCCTGATTGCCGAGCGGCGTCAGGCCCGCCTCGTCCCATCGCGCGCGCGCGAAGGTTTCGCGCGAGCCCGTCGCGGGGAGCGGGGCGGCGAGCGGAAGCGTCCGCCAGCGTAGCGCCCGCTCGACGCCGCGCGCCTGCAACTGCGCGAGCAGCGGCACCAGGAACAGCCGCGCCGTGACCATCGCCGACGTCGGATTGCCCGGCAGGCCCAGCACCCATCGGCCGCGCGCCCGGCCCAGCCACACGGGCTTGCCGGGCTTGATCGCGACCTTGGCGAACAACAGGTCCAGCCCGTGCGGCGCGAACATCGGTTTGGCGAAATCGCGTTCGCCCACCGATGCGCCGCCCGTGACGATCACCACGTCGGCCTGATCGAGCGCGCGGTCGGCCAGCGCCTCGAGCGTCGGCAGGTCGTCGACGCCCGTCGCGCGGCTCACGACCAGCGCGCCCTGTGCCTGCGCCATCGCCATGACGCCGAAGGTCACGCTTTCGGGAATCGCATCCTCGCGCTCCAGCGCGCTGCCCGGCGGCGCCAGTTCGTCGCCGGTGCCGACGATCGCGACGCGCGGCTGCCGGATCACCGCCACCTGCGCGGTGTCGGCCGCGGCGGCGGCGATCATCGCGCGCGGCGTCAGTTCCGTGCCGGCGTCGAGCAGCAGCACCCCCGCCGCGAAATCGCTTCCCGCCGCGCGCACGTGCCAGCCGGGGCCGTATCCTTCGGCGAAGATGACGCTGTCGCCTTCGCGCCCGGCATATTCCTGCATGATGCAGCGGTCGGCGCCGTCGGGCATCGGCGCGCCGGTGAAGATGCGCACCGCCTCGCCCGGCGCGACGCGCCCCGCGAACCCCGCCCCGGCACGCGATTCGCCGATCACGCGCAGCGGCGCCCCCGGCTGCATGCCCGCGTCGACGATCGCATAGCCGTCCATCGCGGCGACCGCCCGGCGCGGCGCGGCGGCGCGCGCGTGCAGCGGCTTGGCCAGCGTGCGACCCGCCGCTTCGGCCAGATCGACCCGCTCGGCGGCGAGCGGCCGGACCTCGCGCGCGATGCGCGCCACCGCGTCGTCGAAACCCGTCATGGCTTGCGCATCGCGCCCGATCGCCCGCCATCCTTCGCCGTCACCCGGATCGCCTCGATCGTCATCGTCTTGTCGACCGCCTTCAGCATGTCGAACAGGGTCAGCGCGGCGACCGAAACGGCGGTCAGCGCTTCCATCTCCACCCCGGTCTGCCCGCTGGTGCGCACCTCCGCCCGGATGCTGAAGCCGGGCAGGCTGTCGTCGATGGCAATCTCCACCAGCACCTGCGACAGCGCGAGCGGATGGCACAGCGGGATCAGCTCGGCGGTGCGCTTGGCGGCCATGACCCCGGCCAGTTCGGCGGTGGCGATGACGCTGCCCTTGGGCGTTTCGCCGGCGCGCACCTTGTCGAGCGTCGCCGGCGCGCAGAGGAGTTCGCCCCGGCTCTCGGCCCGGCGCGTCGTCACCGGCTTGTCGCCGACGTCGACCATGCGCGCGCGCCCGGCGGCATCGATGTGCGACAGGTCGTTCATGCGCACAGTCCGGCGAGGCGCGGCACCTGTCCGGCGATCGAACAGGGACGGTGGCGGCTGTCGAACTCCGCGGCGAGCACGAGGTCCCACGCATCGCGGCAGGCGCCGGTCGAACCGGGCACGCAGAAGATGAAGGTATCGTCCGCCTGGCCCGCGAAGGCGCGCGATTGCAGCGTCGATACGCCGATGGTTGTCATGCTCGCCTGGTGGAAGACGACGCTGAACCCGTCCATCACCCGGCGCAGCAGCGGCATCACCGCCTCGGGCGTCACGTCGCGCGGCGTGAAGCCGGTGCCGCCGGTGCTGACGATGATGTCGATGCCGGGGTCGGCGATCCACGCCGCCATCCGGTCGCGGATCGCCTGCACCTCGTCGGTGACGATGGCGCGCGCGGCGAGCTTGTGGCCGGCCGCCGTCAGCCGCCCGGCGAGCAGCGCGCCGGAGGTGTCGGTCTCCATCGTGCGCGTATCCGACACGGTCAGCACCGCGATATGCAGCGGGTGGAAGGTCAGGCTGTCGTCAATTCCGGGCATGCGTCATTCCCATGTTGCGGCTTCCCAGCGCGCGACGGCCGAACGGTCGGCGTCGGTGGGTTCGATCCAGCGGCTTCCCTCGGGCGCCTCCTCGCGCTTCCAGAACACCGCTTCGGTCTTCAGCCGGTCCATCAGATAGTCCGCGGCCTCGAAGGCGGCGCGGCGGTGCGCGGCGGCGGTGGCGACGAAGACGATCGCCTCGCCGGGCAGGATGCGCCCCGCCCGGTGCACGACGAGGCTGCGGGTGATGCGAAAGCGCGCCCGCGCGTCGGCCGCGATCGCCCGCATCGAGGCGAGCGTCACGCCGCGATAGCTTTCCAGCACCAGCGAGGCGAGCGGCGCGCCGTCCTTTGCCGCGGCGCGCGCGTGGCCGGTAAAGCTGACGACCGCGCCCTCGCCGGAGAGCGAGGCCGTGAATGCCGCCAGCCGCGCCGCCGGGTCGATCGCGTCCGGCGTCAGTTCGACCTCGCCGGTCATCCGCCCGACACCGGCGGGAAGAGCGCCACGAGGTCGCCGGGCGCGACCCATGCGTCGCGCGGCGCCACGACCTCGTTGATGCAGGCGCGGATGCGGCCGCGCGCCAGCGGCTGCCGCAGCGCGGGATGCGTTTGCTCAAGCGCGGCGAGCATCGCCGTCACCGACAGGCCCGCATCGGGAACGGCGATCTCGACGACCCGCCCGCAGGGGTCGGCCAGCCGTCCGCACAGTTCAATCTGCAACCGGGCTTCCTTTCCGTCCGTCATGTCAGCCCCCGATGGATGCGAGGTGCGGCGTCGCGCCGCTGTTGTTCTGGTGCAGCCGGTGCGCCGGCGCCTTGGTGGCGGTGAGCGCGCGGATGCGTTCGATCAGCGCCTCCGCGTCGGCATCCTGCTGCAAAAGCGGCCGCAGGTCGAGCCCCCCGTCGCCGAACAGGCACAGATGCAGCTTGCCGTCGGACGCAATGCGCAGGCGGTTGCAGCTGGCGCAGAAGTCCCGGGCATAGGGCGCGATGATGCCGATCCGGCCGCGCGAGGCGGGGTGCGCATATTCGACCGCCGGCCCGGCGCCCGCCGCGCGCGGCAGCCGCCGCCAGCCGGCCTGCTCCAGCCGGTCGATCACCGTCTGGCCGGCGAGGTGGCGCGCCTTGAAGAAAGCGGTGTTGTCGTTGGTGCGCATCACCTCGATGAAGCGCAGCGACAGGTCGCGCTCGGCGATGAAGTCGGTCATCGCCGCCAGTTCGTCGTCGTTGACCCCGCGCATCAGCACCGCGTTGATCTTGATGCTGTCGAACCCCGCCGCGCGCGCGGCCTCGATGCCGCGCAGCACCTCGGCCAGCCGGTCGTGCCCGGTGATCGCGGCGAAGCGGGCCGGATCGAGCGAGTCGACGCTGATGTTGATCGCGCTCACCCCCGCGTCGCGCCACGCGGCGGCGCGGTCCGCGAGCCGATAGCCGTTGGTGGTCATCGCGATCCGGCGGATGCCGGGCACCGCCGCGATCGCGCGCGCCGCATCCTCGAAATCGGGGCGCAGCGTCGGCTCGCCGCCGGTCAGCCGCACCTTCCACAGCCCGAGCCGGGCGAAGGCGCCGACCGCGCGCCGCATCTCCGCCACCGACAGGTCGGCCGGGCGCCCGTGCCGCTTGCGATAGCCGTCGGGCAGGCAATAGGTGCAGCGAAAGTTGCAGACGTCGGTCAGCGACAGGCGCAGATATTCGAACCGTCGCCCGATGGCGTCGGTCAGGCCGCGGTCGCCGTCCGGCGCCGTGGTCAGCCGGTCGCGGATGCGCTCGATCGTCACTGCACCAGCGGCCCGTCGGCCATCGGCAGCGCGACGCCCTCGACCGTCGTTTCGCTGGCGATGATGGACAGATATTGCGCCATGGCGCGGCGCGTGCTCGCTTCCTCCAGATAGTCGCGGATCGTCGCCTCGACCGCATCGAAGGGAAGCTGCTGCCCGTCGATCCGCCGCCCGGCCCGCACCACATGCACGCCATAGGGGGAGCGCACGGGCTCGCGGCACAACTCGCCTTCGCCAAGGCCGAACAGCGCCTGCTCGAACGCGGGCACCGTCTGGCCGCGCCCGATCTGGCCGAGGTTGCCGCCCTGCGCCTTCGACGGGCAGGCGGAATGCTCGCGCGCCAACGCGGCGAAGCAGGCGGGATCGGCCTCGATCTTGCGGATCAGCATCCGGGCGTCGCCGACCGCCAGCCCATAGGCGAAGGAATCGGCGGGGTCCGCCGACAGCAGGATATGCTCCGCCTCGATCAGCGTCTCGCTGGCGAAGCGGTCGCGGTGGCGGTCGTAATAGCGGCGCGCCTCCACGCTGGTCGCTTGGGGGACGCGCACCGCGCCGGCCAGCAGCGCGTCGATGCGGGCGTCCTCCTCGGCCAGCGTGCGGCCGTCGGCGTCGGTGCGCTCGTCGGCCACGATGCCCTGGCGGTCGGCCTCGTCGAGCAGCAGCTGGCGGATGACGAGCGCTTCGGCGGCCGCCGTCCACGCGCTGTCGGCGTCCTGCGCCGGGTGGTTCTGCGCTTCGGCGGCGATCGCGGCGGCCGGGATTTCCACCCCGCCGACCCGCACCGCGGCGCGTTCTAGTGTGTCAGCCATGGCTCATGCTCCGCCGCGACCGGACGATCTGATAGCCGCCGCGCCACAGATAGCGCACGGGGGCCGAGAGCATGTGGACGAGGCGCGTGAAGGGGAAGATCAGCAGGATCGTCAGCCCCAGGAACAGGTGCGCCTTGAAGATCGGGTGCACGTCGGCGATGTAGTCGGCGGCGCCCGCGCGGAAGGTGAAGATGCCCTGCGCCCAGTTCATGAACTTGACCATCTCGCTGCCGTCGAGGTGCCCCGCCGACAGCGGGATGGTGGCGAGGCCGAGCGCCAGCTGGATCCACAGCAGCAGGATGACCATATTGTCGCTGAAATTCGATGCCTTGCGCACGCGCGGATCGAAGAAGCGGCGGTGGATCAGCATCGTCGCGCCGACGATCGCCATCACCCCTGCGACACCGCCGGCGACGATCGCCAGCAACTGCTTCGCGCCGTGGCTGATACCGAGCGCATCGAACAGCACGATCGGCGTGAGCAGGCCGACCAGATGGCCGAAGAAGATGAACAGCACCCCGATATGGAACAGCACCGATCCCCACATCAGCTGCCTGCGCCGCAGCAGCTGGCTCGACCCCGACCGCCAGCTATAGGGCTCGCGGTCGAACCGGATGATCGAGCCGATCGCCAGCACCGCCAGCGCGATATAGGGATAGATGCCGTAAAACAGATTGTTGAGAAAGGCTTCCATGGCTCAATTCCTTGCTGGCGTCGGGGCGGGCGAAAGCATGCGGTCCAGCATGCCGCCCACCTGCGGGCAGGGGGCATTGGGGTCGGGCGCGGCGTCGGCGGTGAAGCGGATTTCCTCTTCGGCCCATTGCCGGTCGAGCGCCTCCAGGTCGGCGGGGTCGTCGACGGGCGACAGCGCCTTCTGCGCGTCCTCGTCCTGCTCGACGCCGGCGATGTCGCAGAGCAGCGCGAGCAGCGGCGCATAGTCCGACTCGCGCTCGGCCAGCCGCGCCGCCAGCGCGACCAGCACCACGCCCGGTTCGGCCAGCGCCTCGCGCGCCGCCTCGGGCGGCAGCGTCGAGCAATAATCGAGGAAGAGCGGCAGATAGTCGGGCAGCTCGTTCCCCGTCGGCTCCAGCCCCGCGCCCAGATAGCGTTCGCGCAGGTCGACCATCGCCTGGCCGCGGTCGCGGCTTTCGCCGTGGACATGCTCGAACAGGTGCAGGCTGTGCGCCCGGCCGCGGTCGAACAGCTCGACATAGGCTTCCTGCGCGGCATAGATGTCGCTCGCGGCCAGCCGGGTCAGCAGCGGGTGAAGCCGGCGAACGGTGTCCGGCGGCAGGTCCGCGTCGGCCGCCAGCCGCTCGCGAATCTCGCCGCAGACGGCCTGCAGTTCGGGCGTCGGATATTGCAGCAGCAGCGACAAGAGGTGCAGCGCGCGCATCAGAACACCTCCGTCGGCGTTTGCAGCTTCTTGCGCGCCGGGGCGCCGAACAGGTTCGTCTCGCTGGTCCCGCTCGAACAGCCGTTGCCGAACGAAAAGCCGCACGATCCGCGCTCGTCGAACATGTCCTCGGCATCCTCGCGGTGGCCCGTCGGGATGACGAAGCGGTCCTCATAGTCCGCCAGCGCCATCACCTTGTACATCTCCTCGATCTGCGCGCCGGTCAGGCCGACGGCCGAGGCAATGCCCTCGTTCCGCACGCCCTCGACGGTCTTCGCGCGCATGTAGCCGCGCATGGCGAGCATCCGTTCGAGGCAGCGCGCGATCGGCTCCTCGTCGCCTGCGGTCAGCAGGTTGGCGAGATATTTGAGCGGGATGCGCAGCGACCGGACGTCGGGCATGCCGTTGTTGACCGAAATCTGCCCCGCGGTCGCCGCCGAGTTGATCGGCGACAGCGGCGGCACGTACCAGACCATCGGCAGCGTGCGATATTCGGGATGGAGCGGGAAGGCGACCTTCCATTCCATCGCCATCTTGTAGACGGGCGAATGGCGCGCCGCCTCCAGCCACGCTTCGGGGACGCCGTCCTTGCGCGCCTGTTCGATCACCGCCGGATCGTGGGGATCGAGGAAGATGTCGAGCTGCGCCTGATAGAGGTCCTCGACGTCCTCGACGCTCGCCGCTTCTTCGATGCGGTCGGCGTCATAGAGCATCACGCCCAGATAGCGGATGCGCCCGACGCAGGTTTCGGAACAGACCGTCGGCTGCCCCGCCTCGATGCGCGGATAGCAGAAGATGCACTTCTCCGACTTGCCGGTTTTCCAGTTGTAATAGATTTTCTTGTAGGGACAGCCCGACACGCACATGCGCCAGCCGCGGCATGCCTCCTGGTCGATCAGGACGATACCGTCCTCCTCGCGCTTGTAGATCGCGCCCGACGGGCAGGCCGCGACGCACGTCGGGTTGAGGCAGTGCTCGCACAATCGCGGCAGATACATCATGAAGGTGTTCTCGAACTGGCCGTAGATTTCCTTCTGGACGCCCTCGAAGTTGTAATCCTCCGACCGCTTCGCGAATTCGCCGCCCAGTATCTCTTCCCAGTTTGGGCCCCATTTCACCTTTTCCATCCGTTCGCCCGAAATCAGGCTGCGCGGCCGCGCGGTGGGGAAGGCCTTGCTTTCGCCCGCCTGCTGGAGGTGGGCATAGTCGAAGGTGAAGGGCTCGTAATAATCGTCGATCTCGGGCAGGTCCGGGTTGGCGAAAATCTTGGCCAGCAACCGCCATTTGCCGCCCATGCGCGGGCGGATCGAACCGCCCGCGGTGCGGACCCAACCGCCGTTCCAGCGCTTCTGATTCTCCCAGTCCTTGGGATAGCCGATGCCGGGCTTGGTCTCGACGTTGTTGAACCAGGCATATTCCATGCCTTCGCGGCTGGTCCACACATTCTTGCACGTCACCGAACAGGTGTGGCAGCCGATGCACTTGTCGAGGTTGAGCACCTTGCCGATCTGGGCGCGAATCTTCATGCTACCGTCTCCCCTTCGGCGAGGGCCCCTTCGAGCCAGTCGACCTTCTGCAATTTGCGGACGATCACATATTCGTCGCGGTTGGACCCGACCGTTCCATAATAGTTGAAGCCATAGGCCAGATGGGCATAGCCGCCGATCATGTGCGTGGGCTTCAGGACCGCGCGCGTCACTGAATTATGGATGCCGCCGCGCTGTCCGGTCAGCGGCGATCCGGGGACGTTCACGATCTTCTCCTGCGCGTGATACATGAACAGCGTGCCCTCCTTCATGCGCTGCGAGACGACGACGCGCGCGACGAGCGCCCCGTTGCTGTTGAAAACCTCCACCCAGTCGTTGTCGACCAGCCCCGCCTTGGCGGCGTCGACCTCGCTCATCCACACGATCGGCCCGCCGCGCGACAGCGTCAGCATCAGCAGATTGTCGGTGTAGGTCGAATGGATGCCCCATTTCTGGTGCGGGGTGATGAAGTTGAGGATGACGTGCGGCGCATCCTTCGCCTCGTCGATCATCGGCTTCACCGCCTTGGTGTCGATGGGCGGGCGATAGACGCAGAAGCCTTCGCCGAAGGCGCGCATCCACTTGTGATCCTGATACAGCTGCTGCCGCCCGGTCAGCGTCCGCCACGGGATCAGTTCGTGGACGTTGGTATAGCCGGCGTTGTAGCAGACATGCTCGCTCTCCAGCCCCGACCAGGTGGGGGAGGAGATGATCTTGCGCGGTTGCGCCTGGATGTCGCGGAACCGGATCTTCTCCTCTTCCTTGGGCAGCGCCAGATGGGTGTGGTCGCGCCCGGTGTTCTGCGACAGCGCGCCCCAGGCCTTCACCGCGACCTCGCCGTTGGTTTCGGGCGCGAGCATCAGGATCACCTCGGCCGCGTCGATCGCGGTGTCGATCCGCGGCAGGCCCTTCGACACGCCTTCGTCGAGCACCGCGCCGTTCAGCGCCCGCAGATTCTCGACCTCGTGGTCGGTGTTCCAGCCGATGCCCTTGCCGCCGTTGCCCAGCTTCTCCATCAGCGGGCCGAGCGACGTGAAGCGCTTGTGGAGATTGGGATAGTCGCGCTCGACCAGCGCGACGGTCGCCATCGTCTTGCCGGGGATGGGCTCGATTTCGCCCTTGCCCCAGTCAGCGACGTCGAAGGGCTGCGCGATCTCGTTGGGGCTGTCGTGCTGGATGGGGGTCAGCACCACGTCGTGCTCGACCCCCAGCACCTCCGGCGCGACCTCGGAGAATCGCTTGGCGATGCCCTTGTAGATTTCCCAGTCGCTGCGCGATTCCCACACCGGGTCGACCGCGGCGGACAGCGGATGGATGAACGGGTGCATGTCGGACGTGTTGAGGTCGTCCTTTTCATACCAGCTCGCGGTCGGCAGCACGATGTCCGAATAGACGCAGGTCGTCGACATGCGGAAATCCAGCGTGACCAGCAGGTCCAGCTTGCCCTGCGGCGCCTCGTCGCGCCACACGACTTCCTTGGGCTTCTGCCGGCCGGCCTCGCCCAGGTCCTTGCCCTGGACGCCGTGCGCGGTGCCAAGCAGATGCTTCAGGAAATATTCGTGCCCCTTGCCCGACGAGCCGAGCAGGTTCGAGCGCCAGACGAACATGTTGCGCGGCCAGTTGGCCGGATTGTCGGGGTCGAGGCAGGACAGTTCCAGCTCGCCCGATTTCAGCGCCGCGGCGACATAATCCTTCGCCTCCTTGCCCGACGCCCTGACCGCCTTGCCCACGTCCAGCGAATTGGTCTTGAGCTGCGGCGCGGACGGGAGCCAGCCCATGCGCTCGGCGCGGACGTTGTAGTCGATCAGGCTCGCGTCCCAGTCGCCCTCCGGCGCGGTGGGGGACAATATCTCCCCGACGTCCAGCGTCTCGTAACGCCACTGGTCGGTGTGGGCATAGAAGAAGCTGGTGCCGTTCATGTGGCGCGGCGGCCGGTTCCAGTCGAGCGCGAAGGCGAGCGCGGTCCAGCCCGTCTGCGGCCGCAGCTTCTCCTGCCCGACATAGTGCGACCAGCCGCCGCCGGACTGGCCGACGCACCCGCACATCACCAGCATGTTGATGATGCCGCGATAGTTCATGTCCATGTGGTACCAGTGGTTCAGGCCGGCCCCCAGGATCACCATCGACTTGCCCCTGGTGATCTCCGCATTGTGCGCGAATTCGCGCGCGATGGTGATGATCTGGTCGGCGGGCACACCGGTGATCCGCTCCGCCCACGCGGGCGTGTAGGGCATGTTTTCCGCATAATCGCGCGCGACATTCCCGCCGCCCAGCCCCCGGTCGAGGCCATAATTCGCGCAAAACAGGTCGAACACCGTGGCGACATAGGCCTTGCCGTCCTTCAGCGCCATTTCGCGCACCGGCACGCGGCGGGGCAGCACGTCTGAATGCTCGGTGCCCTTGAAATGGTCATGCTCGCGGTTGCCGAAATAGGGAAAGGCGACATCGACGACATCGTCGTGATCGCTATCGAGGATCGCGGTCATGCGCAGGTTCGTGTCCGCGCCCCGTCCGTCCTTTTCCTCGAGGTTCCACTTGCCCTGCTCACCCCAGCGGAAGCCCGCCGAGCCGAGCGGTGCCACCGGTCGGCCGGTGTTGGCGTCGATCGCCACCGTCTTCCATTCGGGGTTGTTGGCCTCGCCGAGCGCATCGGCGAAATCGGATGCGCGCACCAGCCGTTCGGGGACCAGCCCGCCCTTGCCGGGCACAAGCCGGACCAGCATCGGCATGTCCGAATATTTGCGGCAGTAGTCCTCGAAATATTCGGCCTGCCGGTCGAGGTGGAATTCGCGCAGGATGACATGCCCCATCGCCATCGCCAGCGCGGCGTCGGTGCCCTGCTTGGGATTGAGCCAGAGGTCGGCGAACTTGGTCGCCTCGGCATAATCGGGGGAGACGACGGCGACCTTGGTGCCGCGGTAGCGCGCCTCGGTCATGAAATGGGCGTCGGGCGTGCGTGTCTGCGGCACGTTGGAGCCCCACATCATCAGGAAACCGGCGTTGTACCAGTCGGCGCTTTCGGGGACGTCAGTCTGCTCGCCCCAGGTCTGTGGGCTGGACGGCGGCAGGTCGCAGTACCAGTCGTAGAAGCTGAGGCAGGTGCCGCCGAGCAGCGACAGATAGCGCGCGCCCGCGGCATAGGAGACCATCGACATCGCCGGGATCGGCGAAAAGCCGACGACGCGGTCGGGACCGTGGGCCTTGACCGTATAGGCGTTGGCGGCGGCGATGATCTCGTTCACCTCGTCCCAGGTCGACCGGACGAAGCCGCCATGGCCGCGGATCGCGGTGTAGCTCTTGCGCTTCGCCGGATCCTCGACGATCGACGCCCAGGCGGCGACCGGCGTGCGGATCGCGCGCGCCGTGCGCCACAGCTTGAGCAGGCGCGAGCGCACCATCGGATATTTCAGGCGCTGCGCCGAATAGATGTACCAGCTGTAACTTGCCCCGCGCGGGCAGCCGCGCGGTTCGTGGTTGGGCAGGTCGGGCCGCGTGCGCGGATAGTCGGTCTGCTGCGTTTCCCAGGTGATGATCCCGCCCTTGACGTAGATCTTCCACGAACAGGAGCCGGTGCAGTTCACGCCGTGCGTCGAGCGCACGATCTTGTCGTGCTGCCAGCGCTTGCGATAGCCGTCCTCCCAGTCGCGGCTCTGATTGGTGGTGACGCCGTGCCCGTCGGCAAAGCTTTGCTTCGTCTTGCGGAAGAAGGTCAGGCGGTCGAGCAGCTGGCTCATGCGGAAACTCCCTGGGTGAGGGTGGATGGGGCGACGGGGGCGGGAACGCGTCCCCGCTCGATATCATACAGCAGTCCGCCGCGCCGCGTGTAGACGAACCAGGTCAGCGCGGCGCAACTCGCATAGAAGGCGAGGAAGCCGATCAGCGCCGCCAGCGGCGACCCCGTCGCCGAAATGGAGGAGCCGAAGCTCTTGGGGATGAAGAAGGCGCCATAGGCCGCGATGGCGGAGGTAAAGCCGACGATCGCCGCCGATTCCTTCTCCGCCTGCCGCAGTTGGTCGGCTGCGGACAGATGCGGCATCAGGCGCGGCACCTCCAGCCGCATGATGTTGGGGATCATCTGGAAGGTGGAGGCGTTGCCCACCCCGGTGACAGCGAACATGAACACGAACATGCCGAGGAAACCCCACCAGCTTTCGGCTTCGAGCGCATAGATCACGCCGACGACGCCGGCCATCATCAGCAGGAACACCCACAAGGTGACCCGTGCGCCGCCCCAGCGGTCGGAAATCCAGCCGGTCGCCGCACGACTGATCGCACCGACGAGTGGGCCGAGGAAGACGAACTTCAGGACGTCGATATCGGGGAACTGATGCTTGGCGAGCAGGGGAAGGCCTGCGGAAAAGCCGATGAACGACCCGAACGTGCCGGTATAGAGCCAGCTCATCAGCCAGTTGTGCTTGCGCTGGAAGATCACCGCCTGCTCGGCGAAGCTCGCCTTCGCGTCGGCGATGTCGTTCATCCCCAGCCAGGTGAGGATCGTCGAGGCGATGATGAAGGGCACCCAGATGAAGCCCGCGTTCTGGAGCCAGAGCTGGCTGCCGTCCGTGGCGATCTGCGGCGTGCCGCCGAGCGCGCCGAACACCCCCGCGGTAATGACGAGCGGGACGCCGAACTGCATCACCGACACGCCCAGATTGCCGAGGCCCGCGTTGACGGCCAGCGCGCTGCCCTTCTGCGCCTTGGGAAAGAAGAAACCGATATTCGCCATCGAAGAAGCGAAATTGCCCCCGCCGAACCCGCACAGCAGCGCCAGCACCAGGAAGATGAAATAGGGCGTCGCGGGATTCTGCACCGCATAGCCGATCCCGAACGCGGGGATCAGCAGCGATGCCGTGCTCAGCGTCGTCCACAGCCGGCCGCCGAAGATCGGCACCATGAAGCTGTAGAAGATGCGGAAGGTCGCGCCCGACAGGCCGGGAAGCGCCGCGAGCCAGAAGAGCTGGTCGGTGGTGTAGTTGAAACCGATCAGCGGCAGCTTTGCCACGACCACCGACCAGACCATCCACACCGCGAACGCCAGCAGCAGCGCGGGCACGGAAAGCCATAGGTTGCGGTGCGCCACTTTCTGGCCGACCTCCTTCCAGAAGGCGGGGTCTTCGGGCTGCCACTCCTTGAGCACACGCGGCGAGCCGGTCGCGGCGTGAACGGCCTGCTGCGCCTTGACGCGCTCGGCATGGACCTTCGCCAGTTCGGGGAAAGGCGGCAGGGTGGTCGCTTCGGCGGCTTCGCGCTCCATCTGGCGGACCGCCGTGTGCATCCAGATGAAGGCGACCGCCACCAGCAGGAACAGCACGACGAAGCAGCTCGTCCAGATGCCGGTCAGGTCGCTGACGGCGCCGAAGACGATCGGCAGCACGAACCCGCCCAGCCCGCCGATCATGCCGACGAGACCGCCGACCGAGCCGACATGGTCGGGATAATAGACGGGGATATGCTTGTAGACCGCCGCCTTGCCGAGCGACATGAAGAAGCCGAGGATGAAGATCACGACCACGAAGGGGACGAGCCCCATCGAAGTCGAGAAGCGGATGTCGCCGTGGATGCCGTGAACCGTATAGTCGGTCGCCGGATAGGAGAGCATGAACAGCAGCACCAGCGACATGCCGAAGGTCATGTACATGACGCGCCGGGCGCCGAAGCGATCGGACAGCATGCCGCCATAGGCCCGGAAGACCGAAGCGGACAGCGAGAAGGCGGCCGCCAGCATGCCGGCGACCTTCACGTCGACGCCGTAGACTCCCATCAGATATTCGGGCAGCCACAGCGCCAGCGCGACGAACGCGCCGAAGACGAAGAAGTAATAGAGCGAGAAGCGCCAGATCTGCTCATTCTTGAGCGGGGCGAGCTGTTCCCGGAACGAACGCGGCGGAGTGCCGCTGCGTCGCCGGGCCGCGAGCGCCGGGTCGTCCTTCGCGAACAGGAAGAACAGCACCGCGACCGCGGCGAGCCCCGCCGCCCAGAACTGCGCCACAGCCTGCCAGCCGAGCGCGACCATCACCCAGGGCGCGAAGAATTTGGTGACTGCCGCCCCGACGTTCCCCATTCCGAAGATACCGAGCGCCGACCCCTGTTTTTCGGGCGGATACCATTTGGACACATAGGCGACGCCGACCGAGAAGCCGCCGCCCGCGACACCCATCCCCAGCGCGGCGAGCAGCATCAGCGGATAGGTTGCGGCGTGCGACAACAGGAAGGTCGCCCCCGCCGATGCCAGCATGGTCAGCGGAAAGACGATCCGGCCGCCGAACTGGTCGGTCCACACGCCCAGAAAGACGCGCACCAGCGACCCGGTCAGGATCGGCGTGCCGATGAGCAGGCCGAACTGGGTCTCGCTGAGGCCGAGCTCCCTCTTGATCTCGATGCCGACGATCGCGAAGATCGTCCACACCGCGAAACACACAGTGAAGGCGACGGTGCTGAGCGTCAGCGCGCCGTTCTGCTGGCTTCGGGTCGGTTGCACCTGTGCTGTCGATGCCACTTTATTTTCCCCTTCGGGCATATGGTGGCCGTACCCATGCCGACGGGGCCGAAAAGCGCCGTTGACCTGCGTCAAACTTCGTCGGCATCAGCGGTAAAATCGCCCCCGCCTGATGCGGCGCAATCCAGACTTCGTCGAAAGCTGAAAATAGGGTGATAATAGTCAATCGAATGATTGACATTGCGCAATCATCTACGTAGCCGAGGGTGATGCGCAGCGAAGAAATCCCTGAAATCGCGACCCTGCCGATGTTTGCGGCGATGCAGCCCGAATTACGCGATTCGGTCTTTGCCGCCGCCTTCCTTCAGGTGTTTCCGCCCGCCCTTCGTCTGTTCGAGGTTGGCGCGCGCGCCGATTTCCTGCATATCCTCGTCGACGGGCTGGTGGAACTCTATACCGCGAGCGCGGGACGCGAGGTCACGGTTCAGCTGGTGCGGCCGGTTTCGAGCTTCATCCTGGCCGCGGCCTATACCGATCAGCGCTATCTGATGTCCGCGCGGACGTTGTCGGCGTCGCGCATATTGATGATCCCGTCCTCGCTGCTGCGCGACGCCATCGTCCGCGACAGCGCATTCGCGCAGAGCGCGCTGACCGAAATCGCATTGCGCTATCGCACCGTGATTCGCGCCCTCACCGACATGAAGGTCCGGCAGACGCTCGAACGCCTCGCCAATTTCCTGTTGCTGGAAAGCAAGGCGCAGGGCGGTGCGGCCCAATTCACCCTGCCGGCCGAAAAGCGCGTGATTGCCTCGCTGCTCGGCATGGCGCCGGAAAATCTGTCGCGCGCCTGCGGCGCGCTGGCCGATCATGGGGCGCTGATCAACGGACCGACGGTGCGGATCGTCGATCGCGCGAAGCTCACCGCCCTTGCGCGGCCCGACATGGTCATCGACGACCAGTGACTATCGGGTCGCGCAAGGTGCGAAGGAATTGGGGTGGGATCGCAATAGGCCGAAGGACCCCACCCCGCCCGCTCCCCTGAAGGGGAAGGGGAATATCGTGCCGGCTGGGCCTGTCTCTAATAACGCGCCTCGATCGACAGCCACGCCTTGGTGGTGTCGCTGGCGAATCGCTGCGCATCGTAATGCGACAGCTTGAAAGAGGTCGTGATCCGCCGCGTCACCGGCACGGTCAGCCACGCCCCGGCTTCGCGACCGTAGTTTCGGCCGCCGTGCGTCGCGTTGAAATCGTGCCACTGCAAACGCAGCGTCGCCGGCGCATCGGTGAACACCGGACCCAGACGCCATTGCAGATCGCCATACAGGTCGCGCAGACCGTCGGCGGGCGTCGTCAGGAAGCGGTCGGTCCAGCCGTTGAACGCATGCAGCGTGGCGAGCGGGGTCTGAAGCGCCGTCGTGCCGTCGCCCTCCAGCCGTTCATAGCCGACGCGCGCGACGACCGGCCCGACCCCGAGGCCCGGCTCGATCAGCCAATAGTCGTGGCCGATGCGGCGCGGATTGGCGCCATGGCTTCGCTGATGCGCATATTCGCCGGCCATATACAGCTTGACGCCGCCGTCCATGGCATGATCGCCCGCGAAGCGGACGCCCAGCGTGCGTGACGACAGGGCGGGCGCGGCGGGCAGGTCGAGCCAATAGCCATAGGCGGTCAACGTGCCGGCGGTCGGCACCGTCGCCGAGCCGCGCAACAGGTGGATGTTCGAATCGCGCCAGATTCCCTGCGGCGAATCGGGCCCGAACACGCGGTTGACCCGCCAGCTGTGCACATAGTCGATCCGCGCGCCCGCCGCGGGTGCGATCCCGACCCGCACCGCGTCGAGCGTCTGGTCGTTCTGGCGCCAGTCGACGCTGCCGACCCAGCGCTGGTTGTCGAGATTGACGGTCTGCCGTCCGGCGACGACGTCGAGTTCCCGCGCCGGCTGCCAGCGCACATAGGCCTGGTTGAGCAGGACGTCGGTCGGGTCGGGCACGGCCGGATAGGCGGTGCGGCCGTTGACCGTGTCGTTATAATCCCTGGGGCCGAGTCGCACGACCGCCTCGCCCTCGACCAACGCGCTCAGCCCGTTCCAGACCGCGGTGCGCAGCCCGGCGCGCAGCCGCAGCGTGGATGCTGTGGCCGACTGGGCGATGTCCGCCTGATCGACCGTTTCGAGGCGATAGCGGGCGTGCAGATAGGGGGTGATCGGGTCGGGCGAGGCGGGCGATACCGCGGGCGCCGATGGCGCGGACGTGCCCTGTGCCGCGGCGCTCGACCATGGCGTGACCGATCCGATCAGGACCATCGCCAGTCCATGGCGCCAGATCAGGGATGAGGATGCGGATCGGTTCTGTATCATGGCGGCGCTCTTGCACCTTCGCGCGCTTTAGGAATTGATATCCGTCAATTGCGGTCGGGAATATCGACCCGGACCCGTCTCAGCGTCCGATCAGCGCGAGGAGGCGGTAGGCGGCGACGATACGGTCGGCCTGTGCCACGGCCTCGCCAACCGCCGCCGCGGTTGCCTCGCGCTCGGCGTCGAGCCAGTCGAGCTGGGGTTTCATGCCCACCCGAACCTCGTGGCGGACGCTTTCGCGCGCCTGGTCGGCGGCGAGCCGCTGCCGGGCGGCGGCGGCTTCGACCAGTTCGGCGGTCCGAACATCCTGAAACGCGCCGATCGTCTGTTCGTCGACGGCGGACCGCGCCGCGCGGACCCGGGCGTCGGCCGCCCGGACGGCGCCGTCCGATTCGGCGATCTTCGCCGCGACGCGCCCGCCGGCGAACAATTGCCAGCGCGCGCGCACGCCGACCGTGGCGCCGTCGGCGCGGTAGTCGGGGAAGAACTGGTCGCGCAGCGTCGATCCTTCGGCGAAGGCTCCGACCGTGGGCAAGCGTTCGGCGCGTGCACCCCGCGCCGCCGCGCGCGCGGCCTCCAGCGCCGCCTCGGCCTGAATAAGGGCGGGGTTGTTCGCGCGCGCACTGTCGAGGGTCTCGTCGAGCGACGCGGGCATCGCCGGATTCGCCGGAAGCGGCCGCAGGTTCTGCGGCGCAAGACCGGTCAGGTTGGCGAAGCGCGCGTCCGCCGAGACGGCAAGGCCGCGCGCGCGTTCGAGCGCCGCCTGCGCCTCGGCGAGGCGCGCGGCGGCCTGGGCGACGTCGGTGTTGGGGCTTTCGCCGGCAGCGAAACGAAGCCGGGCGTGACGCTGGATTTCCTCCATCTGCCCGACCATCTGTTCGTAGAGCGCGATCATGTGCCGCGCCGTCAGTACGTCGCCATAGGCGCGGACCGTATCGACGACGATCCGGCTGCGGGTCATCGCCTCGCCGGCGCGCGCGGCCTCGCTGCCCGCCTTCGCCTGCGCGATCCCCGCGCCGACCCGGCCGCCCGTGAACAGCGGCTGCTCGATGACGAGCTGCGCGGCGCGCGGAGTGACGGTCGCCGCCGGAAGGCCGAAATAGCCCTGTGGGTCGAGCCGCCCCTGGCCGATCGTCCCGCTCAGCACCGCGCTGGGCAGGCCGTGACCCTTGGCCTCGGCAATGCGCGCGTCGGCGGCGTCGGCATCGGCGCGCGCAGCCTCGATCTCGGGCGCGTGGGTCATGGCGGCCGCGATCGCTTCTTGCAGCGTCGTCGCCTGCGCAGGCATGGCGACGCTCGCGAGCAGGCCGGCCAGCGTGGGGAGGGCGATCGACCGCACGGACATCACCGGAAGGCGGCCCCCGGACGCACGCCGAACGCCTTGAACAGCCGGGCGGCAGGGCAGAAGCCGGTAAGGCTCGCCTGGAGCATGTTGAGGCCGGCGAAGGCCGTCAGCGCGATCCACCACGGATGCACGGTGAGCGACAGGGCGACGCCGATCAGCACGACGCATCCGGCGAACGCCATCACGGCACGGTCGAGGGTCATCTTTGCACTCCTTCTTTTGCGGACAGTCAGAAACGCAACTTGCGGATACCCATGACGTGAAGCGCCAGCTTCTCGTAGAAGGGTTCGCTCTCGCCCCGGCGGATCTTGCGCAGGAAATATTTTTCGAAGCCGATCTTGGCGAGATGGACCCATTTGCCGCTTGCCGACCAGTTGACGTTGCGCGGCGGAATCTGCGGCTGGGCGACGAAGGCGACGCCGCCGTCGCCGAAGTCGGCGAGGCACACGGCGTTCCACGTCGCCTCGGCCGCCGGTTCCTTGCCGTCGAGGATTGCCGCGATGTTGGCGGCGATCGCCGTCACCATCGATTCGATCATGAAGCCGGTCTTGGGAACGCCGACCGGCACCGGGGTCGGACCCGTCGGCGGAATGGCGACGCAGACGCCGAGCGCGAAGATTTCGGGAAAGGCGGGGTTGCGCTGGCAACTGTCGACGATGACGAAGCCGCGCGGATTGGTCAGCCCCGCGATGTCGCGGATGGCGGGGACGCCACGGAAGGCAGGGAGCAGCATCGAATAGCCAAAGGGCAGGTCGTGCGTTTTCCTGACCGCGCCGTCCTCACCCACTTCTTCGACATGCATGACATCGGGCTCGACCCCGGTCACGCGCGCATTGGTGATCCATTTGATGTGGCGCTCGCGCAGTTCGCTTTCGAGCAGCGACTTGGTGTCGCCCACGCCGTCGAGGCCGAGGTGCCCGATATAGGGTTCGGCGGTGACGAAGGTCATCGGCACCTTGTCGCGAATCTTGCGGCGGCGGAGTTCGGTATCGAGGATCAGCGCGAATTCGTAGGCCGGGCCGTAGCAGGAAGCCCCCTGGACCGCGCCGACGACGATCGGCCCGGGGTTTGCGACAAAGGCGTCGAACGCATCGGCCGCGTCGGCGGCATGGGCGGTCTGGCAGATCGAGACGGTATGGCCCTGCGGCCCCAGCCCCTCGATTTCGTCGAAGGCGAGATCGGGACCCGTTGCGATTACAAGATAGTCGTAATTGACCGATGTTCCGTCCTTGAGTTCGAGTCGCTTCTCTTCGGCATGAAGCCGCCGGGCACCCACCGCGGAAAAGCCGATCTTCTTCCTTTCGAACACGGGCGGGAGATGGATCTGGATTGCCTCCGGTTCGCGCCAGCGCACCGCGACCCAGGGGTTGGAAGGCACGAAACTATATGTATCCGTGTCGGACACCGTCATCACGTCGGCGCGATTTCCGACTGCCGCCCTGATCTCGTATGCGGCGAGCGTGCCGCCAAGTCCGGCGCCCAATATCACGATCAGCGGCTTGTCCATCTGCAATCCCTCCGTCCCATATGTTGACTATATAAGATTTACATATTATATGCAACTATCAAGTCAAAAGGGGGAAAATCCATGTTCGGGTTGCGAAAGCGCGACGCTCACCGCGAGGTCGGACCCGCCGAGCTGCGCGCGATGCTGGAGGCCGGCCGGGCGCTCCTGATCGACGTGCGCGAGGCGGGCGAGTTCGCGACCGGCCATATCGCGGGCGCAGTAAACATGCCGCTGTCGAGCTTTTCACCTCGTAATATCCCTGATCCCGAAGGGCGGACGGTCGTGCTGCAATGCGCGGGCGGGCGGCGCTCCGGGCAGGCGCTCGATCAATGCGCGCGGGCGCGCAGCGCGATCGATACGCATCTCGCAGGCGGCATCGCCGCGTGGAGGAATGCCGGGTTTCCGGTGGTCGGCGGCTGAATGTCGCCGCGAGAAGGGATATAGCGGGATGGGCAAGGGCTATTGGTTGGCGGGCGCCGTTCTGGCGCTATCGGCCTGCGGCGGCGAACCGGAGCGCGGCGCGGCGGCCGCGGCGCTTCCCGCCGGTACCACCCTACGCCTTGCGGACGCCCAGATCGCCGACATGAAGGCGGTGGGCGCGGAGATTGCTACGCGCGATCAGGCCGAGGCGTTGGCGCGCATAGCCGGCACGCTCGTCACCCTATCCGTCCGCGAAGGCGACACGGTCGAAAAGGGCCAGCGCATCGGTATGATCGTCGATTCGCGGCTCGGTTACGAAACGAGTGCTTATGGCGCGCAGGTCGCCGCCGCCCAGGCCGAGGCCGCGCGCGCCAATGCCGATATTGCCCGCATCCGCGACCTTTACGGGCACGGAGTTTATGCAAAGGCGCGGCTCGATCAGGCGGTGGCTGCGGCGCGCGCCGCCGATGCGCAGGTCGCGGCGGCGCGCGCGCAGCAGGGCGCGAGCGCCAGCGTCGCGGGGCAGGGCGCGGTGCTCGCACCCGCGAGCGGTCGCGTGCTTCGCGCCGATATTCCGGCGGGCTCGGTCGTCGCGCCGGGCATGTCGATCGCGACCGTCACCGCGGGCCCCCCGGTGCTGCGCCTGATGTTGCCCGAATCGGCCGCCGGGCAGGTTCGTCCCGGCGCTCGGGTGATCGTCGGCGATATGGGGTCGAACGATGCGGGCGCGCCTTCCGGGCCGCGCGAGGGCAGCGTGACGCAGGTCTATCCCGCGATCACCGGCGGGCGGGTCCGCGTCGATGCGACGCTGCCCGGCCTCGACACCCGGTTCATCGGCCGCCGCGTGAGCGCCTCGGTCGAGGTCGGGACGCGTCGGGCGCTGGTGGTGCCGCGTGCTTTCGTCACCACGCGCTATGGCATGGATCAGGTCCAGCTCGTTACCGGCGGCAAGCGGCTGAGCATGGTCCCGGTCCAGATCGCCCCCACCACCGATCCGGATCGGGTCGAGATATTGAGCGGCGTGGCGGCGGGCGACACGCTGTTCGCTCCCGGAAAGCCCGTCAAGGCCGTGCGCCCATGAACCTCGGCATCTCGGGCCGCCTGACAAGGGCGACGATCGCGTCGCCTTTGACGCCGCTGTTCCTTCTCGCTGCGATCGCCGTCGGCCTGCTCGCCCTCTTCTCCATCCCGCGCGAGGAGGAACCGCAGATCAGCGTACCGATGGTCGACATCCAGGTGATGGCCCCCGGCTTCTCCGCCGCCGATGCGACCGAACTGGTCGGCATTCCGCTCGAGACGATCGTCAAGAGCGTCGACGGTGTCGAGCATGTCTATACGCAGGCGCAGGACGACGGAGTGATGGTGACGGCGCGCTTCCTCGTCGGGTCGAACCCCGAGGATGCCGCGATCCGCATCGAGGAGAAGCTGCGCGCCAATTGGGATCGGAAACCCGTCGGCGTTCCCGATCCCAAGGTGACGGTGCGCGGCATCAACGACGTGCCCGCGGTCGTCCTGACGCTGTCGCCGAGGCCGGGCGCCGCGGGGCAATGGAACGACGGCAGCCTTTACGAACTGGCGGCGAAGCTGCGCACCGAGGTCGCCAAGGTCGACGACGTCGGGCTGACCTTCCTCGTCGGCGGCCGTCCGGAGGAAATCCGCATCGCCCCCGACCCCGCGAAGCTGCGCCAATATGGCGTGCCGCTGGGTAGCGTGGTCGAGGCGGCGTCGCAGGCCAACCGCAGCGTTCCGCTCGGCACCGTCCGCGAGGACGGCAAGGCGGTCGGCGTGACTGCGGGCCGCACGCTGGCGTCGGCGCAAGAGGTGGGGCTGCTGACGGTGCGGTCCGCCGGCGGCGCTCCTGTCTATCTTCGCGACGTCGCGAGCGTCACACAGGGGCCGCGTGAGGATCAGGCGCGGGCGTGGCGCTGGGCGAAGTCGGACGATGGAACCGGGGACGGCAAGTGGGACAGCGCGCCCGCTGTCAGCATCGCTTTCGCCAAGCGGGCGGGGGCCAACGCCGTTGTCGTCTCCGACGCCATCCTCGAACGCGTCGAAGGCCTGAAAGGCAAGCTGATCCCCGACGGCGTCGAGGTCGCCGTCACCCGCAACTATGGCGAGACGGCGAACGAAAAGGCGAACGAACTGCTGTTCCATCTGGCGCTGGCGACCGTTTCGATCGTCGCGCTGATCGGCTTCGCCATCGGCTGGCGCGAGGCGGCGGTGACGGCCGTGGTCATTCCGACGACGATCCTGCTCACCATGTTCGCGTCGAACCTGATGGGCTATACGATCAACCGCGTCAGCCTGTTCGCGCTGATCTTCTCGATCGGCATCCTCGTCGACGACGCGATCGTGATGATCGAGAATATCGCGCGCCACTGGGCGATGGATGATGGTCGCAGCCGCGCCCAGGCAGCGATCGAGGCGGTGGCGGAGGTCGGCAACCCGACGGTGGTCGCGACTCTGACGGTCGTTGCGGCGCTGCTTCCCATGCTGTTCGTTTCCGGCCTGATGGGCCCCTATATGGCGCCGATCCCGGTCAACGCCTCGGCGGCGATGATCTTCTCCTTTTTCGTCGCCGTCGTCATCGCGCCGTGGTTGATGATCCGCTTCGCCCGCAAGGCGCTGGTCCACGGCCATGACGAAAGCGGCGGCAGGCTGGGGCAGCTTTACGCCCGCGTCGCGCATCGCGTGATCGACACGCGGCGGTCGGCGCGCAATTTCCTGATCGCGGTCGGCGTCGCGACGCTCGTCGCCTGCTCGATGTTCTATTTCAAGGCGGTTACGGTGAAACTGCTCCCCTTCGACAACAAGTCGGAGGTTCAGGTCGTGGTCGACATGCCCGAGGGGACGGCGCTCGAAAACACCGGCCGGGTTCTGGAGGACGTCGCGGGGATCGCGCGCACGCTGCCCGAGGCGATGGCGATGGAGCTTTACGCGGGCACATCGGCGCCGTTCAACTTCAACGGCCTCGTCCGCCATTATTTCCTGCGCGCGCAGCCCGAACAGGGCGACGTGATGGTGACGCTGCTTCCAAAGGGCGACCGCAGCCGGTCGAGCCATGAAATCGCGCTGGACCTGCGTCAGCGGTTGAAGGCGCTGAAGCTGCCGGACAGCGCCTCGATCAAGGTGGTGGAAACGCCGCCGGGGCCGCCCGTGCTCGCGACTCTGCTTGCCGAAGTTTACGGCCCGGACGCCGCCACGCGCCGAAAGACGGCGACCGAACTGGAGGCGATCTTTCGATCCATCCCCTTCATCGTCGACGTCGACAACAGCTTCGGCGCGCCGCGGCCCCGGCTCCGCCTCGACATCCAGCGCGACCGCGTCGATTATTACGGGCTGTCGCAGCGGCAGGTCACCGATAGAATCGCCATGCTGATGGGCAGCCAGACGGTGGGCTATGCCCCGCGCGGCGACGGGCGCACGCCGCTTCCGATCACTATCGCGCTCGAACAGAAGGACCGGAGCTGGACGCAGGCGCTGTCGAGCACCCCCGTCGCGCAGGCCCCGGGGGGCCAGCTCATCGACCTGGGCGCCGTGGTCGAAGCGCGGGCCGAGGCGGGAAGCCCCGCCATCTTCCGGCGCGACGGCCGCTATGCCGACATGGTGATGGCGGAACTGGCGGGGACCTATGAAGCGCCGATCTATGGCATGCTGGCGGTCGATCGGGCGGTGGAGGCCCATGACTGGGCCGCGAAGGGGCTGACGAAGCCCGCCATCCGCCTCAACGGCCAGCCCGCCGACGAAAGCGCCCCGGCGCTGCTGTGGGACGGCGAGTGGGAGATCACCTGGGTCACGTTCCGCGACATGGGCGGCGCCTTCATGGTGGCCTTGCTGGGCATCTATATCCTCGTCGTCGCGCAGTTCCGCAGCTTCCGCCTGCCGCTCGTCATCCTGACCCCGGTGCCGCTGACGCTGGTCGGCATCGTCATCGGCCACATGCTGTTCCGCGCGCCGTTCACGGCGACGTCGATGATCGGCTTCATCGCGCTGGCCGGCATCATCGTGCGCAATTCGATCCTGCTGGTCGATTTCATCCGCCACGCCGCGACGCCCGACAAAGGCTTGCGCGACGTCCTGCTCGAAGCGGGGGCGATCCGGTTCAAGCCGATCCTGCTCACCGCGCTCGCGGCGATGATCGGCGCGGCGGTGATCCTGACCGACCCGATCTTTCAGGGTCTCGCGATTTCGCTGCTGTTCGGCCTTGCCTCCTCGACGTTGCTGACAGTGCTGGTTATTCCCGCGATCTACATCCTTCTTCGAGACGACGGGAAGCCCGCGACCAGATGATGCCGCTCGACACGCCCCTGGCCCAACTCGCCCAGCACGCCGCGCATGCCGCGAGCGTGCTGAAGCTGCTCGCCCACGAACAGCGTCTGCTGATCCTGTGCCGGCTGATGGAGGGGGAATATGCGGTCGGACAGCTGGTCGAGCTGTGCGGACAATCGCAGGCCAGCATGTCGCAGCATCTGGGACGGCTGCGCGAGGGCGGGCTGGTCAAGACCCGCCGCGGCGGCACGACCATCTACTACAGCCTCGCCGATGACAGCGTCCGCAAGCTGATCGACATGCTGTGCGACCGCTTCGGGCCGCCCGACTGAGGCCGTTGGAGCAGGCTTCGGTCCCGTCGTTGTCGCTTAAAGCCACAAAAGCCCCACATGTGCATGGTGATTCTGCGTCCTTTGGGGATTCGGGCTTCGGCGAGCCGCCTCATCCGTTCGTCATGCTGAACTTGTTTCAGCATCCATGGCCGGACCTTCCCTTTTGCGCCGCCTTTCAGTCGAGGGCAGGCCATGGACCCCCGGATCGGGTCCGGGGCAGGCTCTGAAACAGGTTGGCGTTTATACCCCTGAGACAGGGACGCTGGTGATCCCCGGCGAAAGCCGGGGTCCATGCGAGGCAGGCGCACGTAGCTGGACCCCGGCTTTCGCCGGGGAACGCTCACCTGTCGGAAGGGGAT